>NZ_JASCPN010000046.1:0-44449 GCF_029960155.1 Pseudomonas sp. PS01300
CCCGAACTCAGTAGTGAAACGATGCATCGCCGATGGTAGTGTGGGGTTTCCCCATGTGAGAGTAGGTCATCGTCAAGATTAAATTCCGAAACCCCTATCTGCATCTGCAGGTAGGGGTTTTGTCTTTAGAGTAGAAGCATCAAGAATTCGCCGGCACGTCGCAATGTACGGGCCAGCACACAGAATTTCTTGACGACCATAGAGCATTGGAACCACCTGATCCCATCCCGAACTCAGCAGTGAAACGATGCATCGCCGATGGTAGTGTGGGGTTTCCCCATGTGAGAGTAGGTCATCGTCAAGATTCAATTCCAGAACCCCTGTCTGCGTTGCAGACAGGGGTTTTGTCTTTTCAGGGGCTAGGGTAGCGGGTTGTTCCTGCCACCCTCTGCACCGGCCAGGCCGGCCCCTGCACACAATGGGCTGCAGGAGCCGACCTTCAGTCTATGCAGTGCGCCGAGCCCGGCTACTGCGCCGCGCCAGCAACTTGCGCCACCAGATATACACCCCTGTCACCGACAGCACCGCGATCACTACCCCCAGCACCGCGATCATCACCTGGCCTGTAGTGCCGAGGATCCTGCCGCCATGTATGGGTAGTTGCAGCCGGTAGAAGCGTTCCCCGAGGGTGCCCTGGCCAGCGATCTCCTGCCCCAGCAGGCGCCCGTCGGTGCCATGGAAGAACAACCACGACTTGCCCTGGGCATCGGTGTCGTGCTGTCCGAAACCGGCGCCATAGAAGTTGTATTCGAAGCTGTAGTACAACTCGCCGATCGGCGCCGTCAGCCCCAGCCGCTGGCCCTCCTGCTGCGCCAGCTGATGGGCTTGATGCCATGTCAGCTGGGTCTGCCCCAGTTCTTCTCTGGGCAGCCTGCCACGGGCCTCATAGACGCTTGGTTCCACCGGCGAGAACAGCGACACTGCCGGCTTGAACACCTGGCTGGGCAGGTTCATCGCCACACTGCTGACGGCCACCGGCAACAGCAGCAGCCACAGCCACAAGCCCCCAGCCCTGTGGATATCCATGTTCAGTCGATACGCATGCCCGCCCTTGATCTTCCAGGCCGTGCTCCATTTGCGCCAGAACGGACGACCACGGGGCAGGGTCAGCAGCAGGGCGATGAAGCAGTCGAGCACCCACAGGATCGCCACCACGCCCATCAGCCACAGCCCCCAGTTGCCCGGCAGGGTCAGGTTGTAGTGCAGCTCGAGGACGAACGGCATGAAGTTCTCCCGCGAGAAACAGCACTCGCCCCAGTAGCGCTGGCCCAACGTCTGGCCGCTGACCGGGTCGAGGTAGAACACCGTGTTCTTCTCGGCATACGGCTTGTCGGTGGCTGGGTCGTTGCGCGGCACCATCGCCAGCAACGCCGAATGGCCGGGCTCGTCGGGGTATTCCATGTACCACACCTGCAGGCGCGGGTGTTCGGCCTGCACCTTGTCCACCAGGTTGCCGGGGTCCTGGCGGGGGCCTTGCGCCGGGGCTTCATAGAACGAAGGGTTCAGCCATTCGTCGATCTCGTGGTTGAACGCCAGCACGCTCCCGGTGAGCCCTGCCAGGGCAAGGAACAGCGCGGTGGCCAGGCCGATATAGCGGTGCAGCAATACGTAGAGGTGGCGCATATAAAAGGATTCCAGATCAGGTCGCCAGATGCGACAAAGCCAGCGCCTGGAATCAGGCACTGGCTTTGCGGCTCACGGGGGTGTGGTCAGAACTGATAGCTGACCGTGGCGCTGACATTGCGCTCTTCACCCATGTAGCAGTAGTTCAGGCTCGCGCACGAGGCGATGTAGCTCTCGTTGGTGAGGTTGTTGGCATTGAGCCGCACATCCACGCCCTTGAGCCCGACCTTGCCCAGGTCGTAGCCAACCGACGCATCGAACAGGGTGTACGACGGTACCTTCATGGTGTTTTCCGCATCCACCCAGCTGTAGCCCACGTAACGCACGCCACCGCCTACGCGCACACCGTCCAGCACCCCCTGGCGGAAGTTGTAGTCCGCCCACAGCGAGGCCATGTGCTTTGGCGCCTGGGTTGGCGAGTTGCCCTTGTTGTCGAGTGTGCTGCCAGCCAGGGTGCTCGGCATCGTCTTGCTGTACTCGATGTCGGTGAAGGTGTAGCTGCCCAGCACCTTGAGGTTCTCGCTCAACTGCATGTGCGCTTCCAGCTCCAGACCCTGGGAGCGTACCTGCCCGACCGGGTAGTAGAAGTCGTCCTGCGGCTGTTTGGTGGCCAGGTTCTCCTGCTCGATGCGGAACACCGAGGCGGTGAACAGGTTGTCGGTGCCCGGCGGCTGGTACTTGATACCGGCCTCCCACTGGGTGCCTTCGGTCGGTGCCAGCGGGTTGCCGGCGGCATCGGCGTAGGAGTTGGGGTTGAACGACTCCGAATAGCTCAGGTAAGGCGCAATACCGTTGTCGAACAGGTACAGCACGCCCGCGCGGCCGGTGAGCTTGGTGCGGTCATCGCTGATCTTGGTGCCCAGTGGGCGGGTAGGCTCGGCGATACGATTCTCATCGGAGGTCTTCACCCAGTCCTGCCGCAGCCCCAGCGAGAAGCGCCACTTGTCCATCTCGATCAGGTCCTGGGCGTAGATGCCGGTCCGCTGCAGGCGCCGGGTGTAGCTGGTCGGTGCGTAATAGGTGATCTGCGAATTGCCGTACTGCGGGTTGAACGCATCGATCGACGCCAGGCCGCCGCTGCTCCAGTCCACCACGGTCTTGCGTCGCTGGTAGTCCAGGCCCACCAGCGTGGTGTGCTTGGCCGCGCCGGTGAAGTACTCGGCCTGCAGCATGTTGTCGATGATGTAGGAGTGCAGTTTCTCGTCGGCACCGGTGTAGTAGCGGTTCAGCTTGTTGCTGGTGGGCGACTCGTAGCCCCAGGCGTACACCTGGTCCATCTTCACCGTCGAGTCCAGGTAGCGGAAGTTCTGGCGTGCGGTGAACACGTCGTTGAAGCGATGCTCGAACTGGTAGCCGAACGACTGCTGATTGCGCTCGTAGCTGTCGATGCCCGGCTCGCCCTCGAAGAAGTGCTCCGAGATACGCTGGCCGTTGCGTTTGTGCAGCGCGCCATCGGCGGGCACGCCGGCGTGGTAGCCGCCTTCCGGATCGTTTTGCAGGTAGGCCTGCAAGGTCAGCGAGGTGTCCTCGGTGAAATCGATGCTCAGGGTCGGCGCCAGCGCATAGCGCTTTTCTTCGTTGTGATCGAACTGGGTGTCGGACTGATGCGTCAGGCCGGTCAGGCGATAGGCGATACGCTTGTCGTCGTCCAGCGGGCCGCTGAAGTCGAAGCCCACCCCACGCTGGCCCTGGGTGCCGACGGTAGCCTGCACCTGGCGGAAGATCTCGTACAGTGGCTTCTTGGTGGTCAGTGCCACCAGGCCACCTGGCGAACTGCGGCCATACAGCACCGACGACGGACCTTTGAGAATATCCACGCGCTCGAGGAAGTACGGGTCGATCTGCATGGTGCTGAAGGTGCCGCTGTCACCCATCGACTTCAGGCCGTCGATGTAGATGTTGTCCACCGAGCCATCGTTGAAGCCGCGCATGGCCACATAGTCATAGCGGTGGGTCGCGCCATACGGGTTGGTCAGCACGCCCGGGGTGTAGCGCATGGTCTGCGAGACCGTCTGTGCGCCCTGGTCGTCCATCTGCTGGCGGGTCACCACCGACACCGACTGCGAGGTCTCCAGCAGCGCGGTACTGGTCTTGGTCGCGATCTGGCTGTGGGTGGCGTTGTAGCCCTCCATGCTGCCCAGCGCGTTGCCCAAGGCAAAGCCACGCACGTCGGTGGTAGGCAATGCCAGTGCGGCGTCCTGCGGGGCCGCATGCAGCACATAACTGGTGCCATCCTGGCTCACCGCCTCCAGCCCCGTGCCATTGAGCAACTGGCGCAGCGCCTGGTCGGTGGCGTAGCTGCCCTGCAGGCCGGGCGATTGCGCGCCCTGGGTCATCTGCGGGGTGCTCGACAGCGTGATGCCGGCCTGGCGTGCGAACTGGTTCAGCACTTCGTCCAGCGAGCCGGCGGGGATGTTGTACTGCTGGCTGGCGCTGCCCGCAGGTTCGGCCATCACTACCATCGGCACGCTGGCCAGGCCCAGCGCGGTACCGAACAGTGCGGCGCGCACCGCCTTGCCCAGGCGTGAATCTAAGAGAGGTTGAAACTCATTACTGTCAGTGAGCCGCGGCTGGGCCAGGGTATCGCGCATGAAGAGCATCCGTAGGGTCGGTAAGGGCAGAAGGGAGTCGCTTACTGTCCTAGCCGGACGTGCCGACAAAACCCGCCAAAAAAATCAGCGCATCACGCCTGGCGTTCCAGGCGTACCCACCAGCGCGTGCGATAGCTGACATGCACCGGCAGGGTCTGCGGCAGCAGGTGCAGCAGCTTGTCGGTGTCTTCCAGGCGGAATACCCCGGACAGGCGCAGGTTGGCGATATCGTCGGAGCAGCTCAGGTAGCCGTGGCGGTAGCGCGCCACCTCGTCGATGAAGTCCCCCAGGCGCATGTTGCGCGTGACGATCAGGCCATCGGCCCAGGCACCGGGGTCCATGTTCTGCTGCGCCACGGGCGTGGCGCCCTGGGCATTCACCAGGAAGGCTTCGCCAGCAGCCACCCATTGCAGCCCGGCGGGGCCGGGGTGATGGATCGCCACCTTGCCCTGGCTGACCGTGACGCGGGTGCAGTCGCGCTCCTGGCGCACCACGAAGCGCCCATCGAAGCCTTCGAGCAGCGCATCGCGGCTCTGCACCAGCAACGGCCGCCCAGCCGGGCCGAGCGGGTGTTCGGCGCAGGTCAGCATCAACTCCCCGTGCTTGAGGCGCACCAGGCGCTGGCGGCTGTCAAAGGCCAGGTCTGCCGCGGTATGGGTATTGAGATTGAGCAGGCTGCCATCGGGCAGGCGGACGCTGCGCCGCTCGCCGGTGGCCGTGGCGAAATCCGAGGTCCACGGGTCGAGCAGGCCAACGTCCTTGCTGACCCAGGCCGCTGAGCCAAGCATCACCACGCCGCCCAGGAGCTTCAGGGCCTGGCGCCGGTGCAGCCGCTGCTGGCTGTTCTCCAGGGTCTGCAGGGCGACGACACCGGCGCCCGGCACCGCACGCAGGTTCATTTCCTGCTGCAGGCTGTGCACCCGCTGCCAGGCCAGTTCGTGCTCGTGGCTGGCGCTGCGCCACTGCTCGCACTGGGCCTGCAACTGCGGGCTGGCGCCGTTCTCGCGCACCCGCAGCATCCAGTGAATGGCCTGCTTGACCACGCGCGGGCTAGGGTTCATAGCGCAGCAGGTAGCAGTGATAGAGAGCGTCGGCCACATACCGCTCCACCGAGCGCAGCGAGATACCCATCTGCTCGGCGATCTGCTTGTGGCTCAACCCTTCGCACTGGGCCAGCAGGAACGCGGTGCGCACCTTGGGCCTGAGGCCGTCGAGCAGGCACGCAATGCGTTCCAGTAGCTCCAGCAGCAGCTCGCGGGTTTCCGCTGATGGCACCTCGGCCTCGGGCAGCTGCGCCAGGGCTTCGAGGTAGGCACGCTGCAGCTCTTCGCGGCGCCAGTGATCGATCACCAGCCCCCGTGCGATGGTACGCAGGAATGCGCGTGGTGCATTCAGCTCCAGTTGTTCGCGCCGCTGCAGCAGGCGCACGAAGGTGTCCTGGGCCAGGTCCGCGGCATCGGCCGCATTGCCCAGGCGGCAGCGCAGCCAGGTGTTCAGCCAGCTGTGGTGTTGCTGATAGAGCCTGTGCACAGAGTCGTGGGAGGACATGAAGGCGCGCTGCAACCAAGGTCATAAATGATAATTAGTCTCATTGTTATGGGGCCTTGCGCAATTTGCAACCACTGACCGACCCGGCGGCGCGTTCAGCCCTGCGGCTGGCTGGCCAGGTACTGCCTGATGGCCTGCATGCCCTTGTCCAGGTGCTGGGTCAGAAGCTGTACAGCTTCGTCCACCTGGCCGGCCTGGGCTGCGTCCACCAGCGCGATGTGATCGTCCTGGGTCAGCTTGCCCAGCCCCATCGACGACAGATGAAACCGCAGGAAGCGCGCCTCTTCGCTCAACTCGTTGTCGATCAGGCGCAGCAACTTCTGATTGGGCGCCTTGCGGTACAGGGCCATGTGCAACAGGCGGTTGAGCTGGCCCATTTCGGCGTGCCGGGTCTCGTTCTGCAGTTGCTCGATGTAGCCCCGGGCCAGGGCGATGTCCTCGGCGTCCAGCAGCGGGATCGACTGGCGCAGCGCCTCGCTCTCCAGGATCACCCGTAGCCCGTAGGAGTCCATCGCATCTTCGCTGATCAGCGGGGCCACCACCGCGCCCTTGTGCGCAACCACCTGCAGCAGCGACTGCGCCTCCAGCTGACGCAGGGCCTCGCGCACCGGCATGCGGCTGACCCCGAACAGCGTCGCCAGCTCCTGTTGGCGCAACGCCATGCCGGGTGCCAGGCGCCCGTCGAGGATGGCGCTGCGCAGGCGCTCTTCGATCACGCTGCGCGCCAGGTGAGCAGGCACCTGCTCGTCACCCAGAATGCTCAGGAGTTTGATTTTTTCGGCCACGCTGACTGCCCTGCTAGCAAAGATTGGATCCAATGACCCTAGTGATGACGGTTGCGCCTGTCAAATTCAGGCCGGCGCGGGCCTGCGGGCGTTCGCGGCGGCTATCCTGAATGAAGTCGCAGCGCTTTGGAAGCTTGCCGCCGTGCGCCATTGTCTTTTGCCCGCCCAGCCTGCACCATCGCGATTCCACGATCTGCATGGACCGCCGGCCTTGGCGATACGTTGGGCTTTGCCTCTGACCCCGCGCCGGGCTGGCCTGGCGCTGTTGCTCGGCTGCGTATTGCTGGGCAACCTGCGCGCGGACTGGGACTTTTCCCAGATCAGCCGCAAGGCCCAGGCCCTGTACGGCCCCCTTGGTGCCGGCCAGCAGCGTATCGATGCCTGGCAGCAGTTGCTTGCCACCCAGCGCCAAGGCAGCGAAGCCGAGCGCCTGCAGGTGGTCAACCAGTTCTTCAATCGCCAGTTGCGCTACGTCGAAGACCCCGAACTGTGGCAGCAGGCCGACTACTGGTCCACCCCGATCCAGTCACTGATCAAGGGCGCCGGCGACTGCGAAGACTACGCCATCGCCAAGTATTTCAGCCTGCGCCGCCTGGGTATCCCCAGCGAGAAACTGCGCATTACCTACGTCAAGGCGCTGCGCCAGAATCGCGCGCACATGGTCCTGACCTACTATTCCACTCCAGAGGCGATGCCGCTGGTGCTCGACAGCCTGATCGACACCATCGAGCCGGCCAGCCAGCGCACCGACCTGCTGCCGGTGTATGCCTTCAATGGCGAGGGCCTGTGGCTGACCGGGGCGGGTGGCAATCGCAAGGTCGGCGACAGCAAGCGCCTGTCGCGCTGGCAGGATCTGTTGAAGAAGATGCAGGCCGAGGGGTTTCCCACCGAGCCGGCTTACTGAGGATTGCGGATGTCACTGTTCAAGCAATTGTTGCTCGCCATCTGCCTGTTTCTGGTGGTCGCCTTCAGCGGCAGCTTCATGGTCGGCCTGGAAAGCTCGCGCAGCCAGTACGTCAATCAGCTGCGCGCGCATGCGCAGGACGCCGCCACCGCGCTGGCGCTGTCGCTCACGCCGAACATCGACGACCCGGCAATGGTCGAGCTGATGGTCAGCTCCATCTTCGACAGCGGCTACTACGCCAGCATCCGCGTGATCGACCTGGGCCCCAATGCCCTGCTGGTGGAGCGTCACGCCGAGCCGGACAGCAGCGGTGTGCCGGCCTGGTTCATCCGCCTGATCAACCTGGAGCCGGCCGGCGGCGATGCCATCGTCAGCCGCGGCTGGCAGCAGGCGGCGCGGGTCGAGGTGGTCAGCCACCCGATGTTCGCCCTGGCCAAGCTGTGGCGCAGCGCGCTCGGCAGCCTGGCCTGGCTGCTGGCCTGCGGGGTGGTCAGTGCACTGCTGGGGGCGCTGCTGCTGCGCCGTCAGCTGCGACCGCTGGACTACCTGGTGGCGCAGTCCCAGGCCATTGCGCGTCGCGAGTTCCTCAGTGCGCCGCGCCTGCCGCGCACCCCGGAGCTGCGCCGGGTGGTGCAGGCCATGAACCAGATGGTCGAGAAACTCAAGGCGCTGTTTCTCGAGGAGGCCCAGCGCAGTGAAGCCCTGCGCGCCGAGGCCTGGCAGGACAGCCTGACCGGCCTGGGCAACCGGCGCTTCTTCGAGATGCAGCTGTCTGCCCGGCTCAGCGCCCAGGACGATAGCCCCGGCTACCTGATGCTGGTGCACGTGCAGGACCTGGCCGGGCTCAACCTGCGCCTGGGCGGCCAGCGCACCGATGCCCTGCTGCAGGCTCTTGCGCAGCAGGTGCAGCGGGTGTGCGCGCACTATCCCAAAACCCTCGACCTGATCGCCCGTAGCCGTGGCGGCGAGTTCGCCGTGCTGGCACCGGGGCTGGTGCATGACGAGGCCGTGCACCTGGCCCAGGAACTGGAGCAGACCCTGCACAGCCTGTACGACACCGGCGCTTCCGACCGTAACCCGGTGGCCTGGATCGGCCTGGCCCCCTACAGCCCGGGCGACGCCCCGCAGGCCCTGCTCGAGCGCTGCGACGAAGCCCTGGCCCAGGCGCAGAGCCAGCAGCTGCCGACGTGGGTCTGCCTGCCCGCGCACACCCCGGCGCTGCTGGACCACGACTGGCATGCCCTGCTGCAACACGCCCTCGACCAGCGCCGCTTCGAGCTGTTCTTCCAGCCGGTGGTGGCGACGCACGAGCTGGGCCGCGTATTGCAGTACAAGGTGCTGTCGCGCCTGCCCGACGGGCATGGGCAAACCCTCCCCGCCGGGCGCTTCCTGCCCTGGCTCGAGCGTTTCGGCTGGTCGATCCGGCATGACCTGCTGATGCTCGAACAGGTGCTGGCCCACCTGCAGCGCCATGACCAGGCGCTGGCGCTGAACCTGTCGGCGGCCACTCTGGCCGACCCCCAGGCGTTGCAGGCGGTGTACGGGCTGCTGGGGCGTCATGCGGCGCTGGGCCCGCGCCTGACCCTGGAGATCGGCGAAGAGCAGTTGCCCGACCAGGCCGCGCTCGAGCAGCTGGCACGGCAACTGGGCGCGCTGGGCTTCAAGCTGAGCCTGCAGCACTTTGGCGGGCGCTTCAGCATGATCGGCAACCTGGCGCACCTGGGCCTGGCGTACCTCAAGGTCGACGGCAGCTTCATCCGCGCCATCGATCAGGAGCCGCACAAGCGCCTGTTCATCGAGGCGATCCAGCGCGCAGCGCACAGCATCGACCTGCCATTGATTGCCGAGCGGGTGGAAACCGAAGGTGAACTGGAGGTGCTGCGCGAAATGGGGATTTTCGGGGTGCAGGGGCGCTTGATCGGCGAGCCCCGGCCCTGGGCGCCGTAGTGGCTTCTTCGCCGGCCACGCCGGCGCCTGCAGGCGGCGGTGAACCCCGCAGGCGCCTGCCTGGCCGGCGAAGCTGCTAGATCAACGGCCGCTCCTCATCGATCAGCTTGTTCAAACCCCCCATGGTCTGGCGCGCGCTCGAACGGCTGAGCAGCTTGGCCTGTGCGCTCGCCGGCAGGTCGGTGATGCTGATCACGCCCTTGCTGGTCAGTACCTCGATCAAGTCCTCCAGCACCCGGATCATGTCCAGGTCGCTCTGCTGCAGCTTCTTGGCAAACCAGGCCTGGGCCTCCGGCGAATCGTTGGGCAGTGCTTCGTTCTCCTCGGCAAAGGGCGTCGACTCCAACCGCACGATCTGCCCACGGGTGTCGCGTTGCACATAGAACATGGCTTTTCCCCCTGATGACATCTGCTTGATGGCCTCAGCAGCATAGGCCACGCGAGGCGGACAACCCTCTCTATGCTTATTCTCTAAAGGTATTTAAATTATTTTTCTTATGCATTTATATTTATTTCCACGCGCAGTTACCGACCCGACACGTGGGAGTGAAAAGATATGTCAGCGGCCCCTGGCGCCTTGTCGTACACCGACAGCGCCCAACCCCAAGCCTTCGAGATTCGTCCGTTTGCCGGTGCCGTGGGCGCCGAGATCATCGGCCTGGACCTGAGCCGTCCGGTCAACGCTGGCGATTTTGCGCGCATCCACCGCGCGCACCTGGACCACCATGTGGTGGTGTTCCGCGACCAGCGCATCACCCCCCAGCAGCAGATCGACTTCAGCCGCCGTTTCGGCGTGTTGCAGATCCACGTGCTCAAGCAGTTCCTGCTCGGCGGCCACCCCGAGATCCTGATCGTCTCCAACATCATCGAGAATGGCCAGAACATCGGCCTGGGCGATGCCGGCAAGTTCTGGCACTCGGACCTCTCCTACAAGGAACTGCCCAGCCTGGGCTCGATGCTGCATGCCCAGGAGCTGCCCAGCGAGGGCGGCGATACCCTGTTCGCCGACATGCACAAGGCCTGGGACCAGTTGCCCGCCCACCTGCGTGCCGCCGTCGAAGGCCGCAGCGCCGCGCACTCCTACACCGCGCGCTACAGCGAAACCAAATTCGAAGGCAACTGGCGCCCCACGCTCACCGCCGAGCAACTGGCCCAGGTGCAGGAAGTGATCCACCCGGTGGTGCGTACCCACCCGGAAAACGGGCGCAAGGCGCTGTTCGTCAGCGAGGGCTTCACCACCCGCATCGTCGGCCTGCCCGAGGACGAAAGCCGCCAGATCCTGGCCGAGCTGTACGCCCACAGCGTGCTCGAACACAACATCTACCGCCACCAGTGGCAGCCCCACGACCTGGTGTTCTGGGACAACCGCTCGCTGATCCACCTGGCCGCCGGCTGCCCCGCGCACCTGCGCCGCAAGCTGTACCGCACCACCATCCAGGGCGACGCCCCGTTCTGACCCGTCTTCAGGAGTACCGCATGCGCAACTCAATCAGCCGCCTGGCGGCCAGCATCGGCCTGGGCGTCAGCCTGCTCGCCGGCAGCCTCGTCGCCCCCGCCACGGCCCAGGCCGAAGGTGAAATCCGCATCGCCGAACAGTTCGGCATCGTCTACCTGCTGCTCAACGTGGTGCGCGACCAGCACCTGATCGAGAAGCACGGCAAGGCCCAGGGCATCGACATCAAGGTCGACTGGACCCAGCTCTCGGGCGGCGCCGCGATCAACGACGCGCTGCTGTCCGGCTCGGTGGACATCGCCGGTGCCGGCGTCGGCCCGCTGCTGACCATCTGGGACCGCACCTACGGCCGCCAGAACGTCAAGGCCGTGGCCTCGCTGGGCAACTTCCCGTACTACCTGGTCAGCAGCAACCCCAACGTCAAGACCATCGCCGACTTCACCGAAAAGGACCGCATCGCCCTGCCGGCGGTTGGCGTCTCGGTGCAGTCGCGCTTCCTGCAGTACGCCGCCGCCCAGCAGTGGGGCGACAAGGACTACGCGCGCCTGGACAAGTACACCCTGGCGGTCCCGCACCCCGACGCCACCGCCGCGCTGCTGGCCGGCGGCACCGAGCTCAATGCGCACTTCTCCAACCCGCCGTTCCAGGACCAGGCGCTGGCCAACAAGAGCGTGCACGTGGTGCTCGACACCTACGACCTGCTCGGCCCCAACTCGCCCACCGTGCTGTTCGCCACCGAAAAATTCCGCAACGACAACCCCAAAACCTACCAGGCCTTCGTCGACGCCCTGGCCGAGGCGGCCGACTTCGCCCAGCACGACAAGGGCGCGGCGGCCGATACCTACATTCGCGTGACCAAGGCCAAGATCGACCGCGAGGCATTGCTCAAGATCATCGACAACCCGCAATACGAATTCAGCGTCACGCCGAAGAACACCTACAAGCTGGCCGACTTCATGTACCGCATCGGCGCGATCAAGCACAAACCCGAATCGTGGAAGGACTACTTCTTCCAGGACGCCAAGCCACTGCAGGGGAGCTGAGCGCATGACCGCCCGCTTGCCAGGCCACACGGCCAGCAACCTGAGCCCCGTGAGCGCACCGGCGCTGCTGCAGGTGGACAACCTCAGCCTCGAATACCGCACCGCCCAGCGCGTGGTGCGGGCCACCCACCAGGTCAGCTTCGAAGTGGACAAGGCTGACCGTTTCGTCCTGCTCGGCCCCTCAGGTTGCGGCAAGTCGACCTTGCTCAAGGCCGTGGCCGGCTTCATCGAGCCCCGTGAGGGCGCGATCCGCCTGCAGGGCCAGCCGGTGCACGGGCCGGGCCCGGACCGCATCGTGGTGTTCCAGGAGTTCGACCAGCTGCCGCCGTGGAAAACCGTCAGGCAGAACGTGATGTTCCCGCTGCTGGCCTCCGGCACGCTCAAGCGCGCCGAGGCCGAACAGCGCGCCCTGCATTACCTGGACAAGGTCGGCCTGGCGGCATTTGCCGATGCATACCCGCACACCCTCTCCGGCGGCATGAAGGCGCGCGTGGCCATCGCCCGGGCGCTGGCCATGCAGCCCAAGATCCTGCTCATGGACGAACCCTTTGCCGCCCTCGACGCGTTGACCCGGCGCAAGATGCAGGAAGAACTGCTGCTGTTGTGGGAGGAGGTGCGCTTCACCCTGCTGTTCGTCACCCACTCCATCGAGGAGGCGCTGGTGGTGGGCAACCGCATCCTGCTGCTGTCGCCGCACCCGGGGCGCGTGCGCGCCGAGATCCACAGTCACCAGTACGACCTGCACAGCCTGGGCGCTGCCGACTTCCAGGCCAGCGCGCGGCGCATCCATCGTCTGCTGTTCGACGATGATGCCGCCGCCGAGCAGGACGCCGCCCTGGATTTCACCGACATCCGCATCGCCTACTGACCGGGAGCCCCACCGATGACCACCTCTGCACCGGCTCCGCGTCAGGAGTACGAAGTCACCCTTGAACCCCTGCTCAGCGTACCGCTGGAACGCGAGCTGCCCCTGGGCCAGCGCCTGTGGCAACAGGGCTGGCTGCGCAAGAGCCTGATCCTGATCCTGCTGGCGCTGGCCTGGGAAGCCGTGGCGCGCTATCAGGGCAACGACCTGTTGCTGCCCAGCTTCCTGCAAACCGCCGCGGCGCTGTACGACGGCCTGCTCAGCGGCGAACTGCCGGCCAAGGTCGGGGTGTCGCTGGTGGTGCTGCTCAAGGGCTACCTGCTGGGCATAGTGCTGGCCTTCGGCCTCACCAGCCTGGCCGTGTCGACCCAGATCGGCCGCGACCTGCTCAGCAGCCTGACCTCGATGTTCAACCCGCTGCCGGCCATTGCCCTGCTGCCGCTGGCGCTGCTGTGGTTCGGCCTGGGCGACAACAGCCTGATCTTCGTGCTGGTGCACTCGGTGCTGTGGGCGCTGGCGCTCAACACCTATGCCGGCTTCATGGGTGTGTCCGAAACCCTGCGCATGGCCGGGCGCAACTACGGGCTGCGCGGCTTGCGTCTGGTGGTGCACATCCTGATTCCGGCGGCGCTGCCGTCGATCCTGTCGGGGCTCAAGATCGGCTGGGCGTTCGCCTGGCGCACCCTGATCGCCGCCGAACTGGTGTTCGGTGCCACCAGCGGCAAGGGCGGGCTGGGCTGGTACATCTTCCAGAACCGCAACGAGCTGTACACCGACAAGGTGTTCGCCGGCCTGGCCGTGGTGATCCTCATCGGCCTGCTGGTCGAGAGCCTGGTGTTCAATACCCTCGAGCGCGTCACAGTACGGCGCTGGGGCATGCAGCGCTGAGCGCATCGGGGCGACAAAAGTGCGCGTCCTTGTCTAGGCTTGCCTCACAGGGTGGCATGGGCCACCCACCGGTCAGTCAGGGATGAACCGTTGTCTGCTGCCAGCACCATCTACCCACTGCTCGCGCGGCTGTTGCCCAGGGCGATCGCCCCCGATCCGGGCGGGCAGACCCAGCGCCACACGGCCGGCATCGGCATGCCGGCCCAGCGTGCGGTGCTCGGCAGGGGCTTCTGCCTGGTCAACCGCCTGGACGAAGCCGTCGACCTGCAGGTGGTGTATGCCGACCTGCGCCAGCAGGCGCTGGATGGCAGCGTGGTGGCGCTCAACGACCTCGGCTGGGTATGGCTCAACGGCAAGTACTGGCGTGCCGAACCGGCCCTGGCCGGGCGCCTGCTGCGCATGGCGGCGCTGCAGGGCAGTGCGGTGGCCTGGTACAACCTGGGCCAGCAGCACTATTTCGGCAAGGGCGTGACCATCGCCTACGCCAGCGCCGCCGAGTGCTACCGGCAGGCCTTCGAGCGCGGCCTGGACGAAGCCGCCGCGGCGCTGGGCGACCTCTACGAAGAAGAGATCTGCGATACCCACCTGCAAACCTGGCAGGTCGATCCGCAGCGCGCCTACGACTGGTTCATGCAGGGCGCCCAGCGCGGCGATGGGCGCTGCCGGTTCGAGATCGGCTACCGCCTCCTGCATGGCCAGCAGGTGCGGGCCGATGCCAGGCTCGCCGTGTACTGGCTGGAGCTGGCGGCCGCAGCGGGGGTGATGCCGGCGGCCGAGGAACTGGCCATGCATTTCAGCGTGGCCGGCAACCCCATGCGCTATCTGTTCTGGCGTGACCGGGCGATCAGCCTGGGCAGCCCGCGGGCGCTGACCCTGAAACACGAAGACCAGTACCGGCGCTGACCTCGGCCGACGGATGCCGCATTGCCGCTATTGACGCCCGGGGCGTTGATCGAAGAATATTGATAGTTAGCAAACTATGAATCTCGACACCTTGCCCATGAATCTTGATGCACTGCAACTGAACATCAGCAGCGGCATGGTCGCGGCCAGCCGTCACTGGCGGCGCATCTGCCAGGCCACGCTGGTCGGCTACGGCATCTCCGAAGCCTGCGCGGTACCACTGCTGATGATCGTGCGCCTGGGCGATGGCGTGCACCAGGTGGCGGTAGCCCAGGCCGCAGGGCTTGAAAGCCCGTCGCTGGTGCGCCTGCTCGACCAGCTGTGCAGCGCCGGTTTCGTATGCCGCAGCGAAGCCCCCGGTGACCGCCGCGCCAAGGCCCTGAGCCTGACCCCGCGCGGGCGCGAGCTGGCCGAGGCGATCGAGGCCGAGCTGGTGCGCCTGCGCCGCCAGGTGCTGCACGACATCCCGCCCGCCGACCTCGAAGCGGCGCTGCGTGTGGTGCGCGCCTTCGAAGACGCCGCGCAGCGCTCGCCGGGCGTGCCTTCATGAAGGACTTCTTCAGCTCCATGCCGCCGGCGCGGGACTGGTTCTACGGCGTGCGCACCTTCGCCGCGTCGATGATCGCCCTGTACATCGCCCTGCTCATGCAACTGCCGCGCCCCTACTGGGCGATGGCCACGGTCTACATCGTCTCCAGCCCGTTCGTCGGGCCCACCAGCTCCAAGGCCCTGTACCGCGCCCTGGGTACACTGCTGGGCGCGGCGGGGGCGGTGTTCCTGGTGCCGCTGCTGGTTCAGACCCCGGTGCTGCTCACCTGCGCCATCGCCCTGTGGACCGGCACCCTGCTGTTTCTCTCGCTGCACCTGCGCACCGCCAACAGCTACGCGCTGATGCTGGCCGGCTACACCCTGCCGATGATCGCCCTGCCGGTGGTGGACAACCCGCTGGCGGTATTCGACATCGCCTCCTCGCGGGCCCAGGAAATCTGCCTGGGCATCGTCTGCGCGGCGGTGGTCGGGGCGATCTTCTGGCCGCGCCGGCTCACCCCGGTGGTGGTCGGCGCCACCGGCAACTGGTTCGCCGAGGCGATCCGCTACTGCGACACCTTTCTTGCCCGCCAGGCCACGCCCGAAACCGTGGGCGGGCTGCGCGCCTCGATGGTCACCACCTTCAACTCGCTGGAGATGATGATCGGCCAGCTGTCCCACGAGGGCGCGCGGCCGCAGACGGTCAAGAATGCCCGCGAGCTGCGCGGGCGCATGATCCACCTGTTCCCGGTGATCGACGCCCTCGACGACGCGCTGCTGGCCCTCGAAGGCCGCGCCCCGGCCCAGGCGGCGCAACTGCAAGGCTTGCTGGAGCAGGCCCGCAGCTGGTTGCAGGCCAGCGCCGAAGACGCCTCGGTGGCGCGCTGGACGGCCCTGCGCGAGCAGCTCGAACGCCTGCAACCGAGTGTCGCCGCCCTCGACGAGCGCCCCGGCCTGCTGCTGTCCAATGCCCTCTACCGGCTGGGCGAATGGATCGACCTGTGGCAAGACTGCTGCAGCCTGCAGCACGCCATCCGCGACGAAGACCTGTCGCCCTGGCGCGCGGTGTACCGGCACTGGCGCCTGGGCCGCCTGACGCCGTTCTTCGACCGTGGGCTGATGCTCTACTCGGTGTTCTCCACCTTCACCGCGATCCTCGCCGCCACCGCGCTGTGGATACTGCTCGGCTGGCCCGACGGCGCCAGCGCCGTGATCCTCGCGGCGGTGGCGTGCAGTTTCTTCGCGGCCATGGACGATCCCGCGCCGCAGATCTACCGGTTCTTCTTCTGGACCACCCTGTCGGTGGTGTTCGCCAGCCTCTACCTGTTCCTGGTGCTGCCCAACCTGCATGACTTCCCGATGCTGGTACTGGCGTTCGCCGTGCCGTTCATCTGCGTCGGCACCCTCACCGTGCAGCCGCGCTTCTACCTGGGCACCTTGCTCACCATCGTCAACACCGCCTCGTTCATCAGCATCCAGGGCGCCTACGACGCGGACTTCCTGACCTTTGCCAACGCCAACCTGGCCGGCCCGGTGGGGCTGCTGTTCGCTTTCGTCTGGACCCTGGTGGTGCGCCCGTTCGGCGTGGAGCTGGCGGCCAAGCGCCTGACCCGCTTCAGCTGGCACGACATCGTCGGCATGACCCGCCCGGCCAGCCTGGCCGAACACCGGCGCCTCGGCGTGCAGATGCTCGACCGCCTGATGCAGCACCTGCCGCGCCTGACCCAGACCGGCCAGGACACCAACAGCGCGCTGCGCGACCTGCGCGTGGGGCTCAACCTGCTCGACCTGCTGGCCTACATGCCACGGGCCACGCCGTCGGCACAGGCGGCGCTGGCGCAGGTGATCGCTGAGGTGGGTGCGCACTTTCAGGCGTGCCTCAAGGCCCGCCGCCGCCTGCATGCGCCGGCCGACCTGCTGCGCAGCATGGAGCGTGCGCGGCATGCCCTGAACCTTGAGGCCATGGCCGACTGCGGGGAAACCCGCGTGCACCTGCTGCATGCCCTGAGCGGCCTGCGCCTGGCGCTGCTGCCGGGGGTGGAGGTGGTGCTGGAACCGTCCGACGATCAACCGCAACTGCCCTACGGCATCGATGGAGCCCCCCTGTGATCGGTGAACTGGATATCAGCGGGGTATTTCTGCCCACGCTGCTGGTGATGATGGTGTTCACCTATGTGCTGTTCCTGGGGGTGCACGCGGTACTCACGCGCCTGCACTTCTACCGCCTGGTCTGGCACCGGGCGCTGTTCAACGTTGCTCTCTACGCCGTGCTGCTGGGCACGGTCGACCACTTTTGCCGAAGCCTGATGCTGCCATGAAAAAACCCTTACTGACCCTGGGCCGCGTGGTCCTGACCCTGCTGGTGGTATCGCTGGCAACCGTGCTGGTGTGGCAGATGGTGCTGTACTACATGTTCGCCCCCTGGACCCGCGACGGCCACATCCGCGCCGACGTGATCCAGATCGCCCCCGATGTGTCCGGGCTGATCCAGCAGGTGTCGGTACGCGACAACCAGGTGGTCAAGCGCGGCGACGTGCTGTTCAGCATCGACCAGGACCGCTTTCACCTGGCTCTGCGCCAGGCCCAGGCGACCCTGGCCGAGCGCCGTGAAACCCTGGCCCAGGCGCAGCGCGAGGCGCGCCGCAACCGTGGCCTGGGCAACCTGGTGGCGCAGGAGCAGCTCGAAGAAAGCCAGTCGCGCCAGGCCCGCGCGCAATCGGCCCTGGCCGAGGCGCAGGTGGCGGTGGACGCGGCGCAGCTGAACCTCGACCGCTCGGTGGTACGCAGCCCGGTCGACGGCTACCTCAACGACCGCGCCCCGCGCGCCCACGAGTTCGTCAGCGCCGGGCGCCCGGTGCTGTCGGTGGTCGACAGCAACTCCTACCACGTCGATGGCTATTTCGAAGAGACCAAGCTGGGCGGCATCCATATCGGCCAGGCCGTGGATATCCGCGTGATGGGCGACGACGCGCGCCTGCGCGGTCGGGTGCAGAGCATCGCCGCAGGCATCGAGGACCGTGACCGCAGCAGTGGCGCCAACCTGCTGCCCAACGTCAACCCGGCCTTCAGCTGGGTGCGCCTGGCGCAGCGCATTCCGGTGCGCATCGCATTCGACGAGGTGCCGGAAAACTTTCGCATGATCGCCGGGCGCACTGCCACGGTGTCGATCATCGAGGATGCCGCCCGATGAAACGCTTTGCGCTGCTGGGCGCAGGGTTGCTGCTGTCGGCCTGCCAGATGGTCGGGCCCGACTACAGCGTGCCCAAGGAGGCGGCGGTCAATCGCGGCGACCTGCAGGGCGCGCTGCGCAGCGACGCCGACAGCGTGGTCTCGGCACCGGTGCCCGCCAACTGGTGGCACCTCTACCAGGACCCGCGTCTCGACGCGCTGGTCAACCAGGCGCTGGCCGCCAACACCGAACTGCGCGTGGTCGCGGCGAACATCGCGCGGGCGCGGGCACAGGTCGAGGAGGCCGAGGCCCAGGGCGGGTTCAATGGCGGGGTCAAGCTGGGTGCGCAGCGCCTGCAGGAGTCCGGCGAAGCCTTTCTGCAACCCGACAAGGTGCCGGTGGCCAACATCGGCGAGGCGATCCTCAGCGCCTCGTACCAGTTCGACCTGTGGGGCACGCTCAAGCGCGGCGTCGAGGCCGCCCAGGCCCACGCCGACGCCACCCAGGCTGCCGCCGACACCGCCCGCATCACCCTGGTGGCGGATGTGGTGCGGGCCTACACCCAGGTGTGCGCGGCCAACGAGGAATACCACATCGCACGGGCCTCGCTGGACCTGCAGGAGCAGAGCGTGACCCTCACCCAGCGCCTGCGCGATGCCGGGCGCGGTGACGAAACCCAGGTGACGCGCACCGAGACCCAGTTCAAGTCGCTGCGCGCCGAACTGCCGCGTTACCAGGCCATGCGCGAGGCGGGCCTGTACACCTTGTCGATGCTGCTGGCCAAGCCGGTCGAGCAACTGCCGGCGGGTACCGCGCACTGCGCCGAACTGCCGCACATCGCGCAACGTGTGCCGGTGGGCGATGGCGCCGCGCTGCTCAAGCGCCGCCCCGACATCCGCCAGGCCGAACGCAGCCTGGCGGCGGCCACCGCCGGCATCGGCGTGGCCACCGGGCAGCTGTACCCGGACATCAGCATCGGCGCGCAGGTGGGCACCATCGGCATCCTCGAGAACCTGGGCAAGCCGGCGACCAACCGCTGGGGCTTTGGTCCGCTGCTGACCTGGACCGTGCCCACCAATGGTTCGCGGGCACGCATTCGCCAGGCCGAGGCCTCGACCCAGGCGGCGCTGGCGCATTTCGACGGGGTGGTGCTCAACGCCATCCGCGAGACCCAGACCAGCCTGGCGCAGTACAGCGCGCTGCTTGACCGGCGCGACGCGCTGGCCGAGGCCGAGCGCTCGGCGCAACTGGCGGCCGACCAGACCCACCGGTTCTTCAAGGCCGGGCGTGAATCGTTCCTGGCCGACCTGCAGGCCACGCGCACCTACACCGACATGCGTGCGCAGCTGGCGGCGGCCAATACCCAGGTCGCGATGGGGCAGATCGGCTTGTTCCTGGCGCTGGGCGGCGGCTGGTAGCAACCGCTATCTTGCAGGGCCATTCTGGCCCGCTCCCACATGGGCAGCGGTGATCCTTGTGGGAGCGGGCTTGACCCGCGATTGGGCCGCAAAGCGGCCCCCACCCACCCTCGAGCGACGCCATCGGCATCGGACCGTCTGCATGTACCGCAACTGCAGCGACTAAACTCCAGCGGTCGGGACCGGCGGTGAAATTAAACGCCAACCCGACTGACCTCGAACGACCTGTGCGCTGTCTACCCCATTCAACCCGGCCTGACGTCCAGAAGGAGTGACCCATGGAAGCACCTACCCACAGCTTTAGCGCCCTGTTCAAGCAGCTTGGCCTGCCCGATGATCCCAAAGGCATCGACCAGTTCATCACCAGCCACTCGCCGCTCAAGGGCGACATCAAGCTGGTGGATGCGCCGTTCTGGACGCCGGCACAGCGCGAATTCCTCAAGGAGGCGATTCTGGAGGATGCCGACTGGGCCGTTCAGTTCGACCAGCTCAACGAGGCGCTGCGCAATCCCCGCAAATAAGCGCTGAGCGGCACCTGTACCTGCAGTTGGCGTTGCTATGCTCAGAAAAACAATAAGGGGATGGCGCCAATGAAAGATCCCTACGCACCCGGCTTCTGGGCGGCCGTGACCGCCCTGGGCCTGCTGAGCACCGGCTATTTCTACGGCGTTCGCCAGCTCTACCAGCTGGTGGAGGCCATGCGCTTCATGTACGCGGCCGCCGCCGTGATTGCGGCGCTGGCCCTCACGGCCCTGGCCTGGAGCAGCTGGCAGCAGCTCAAGGTGCGCAAGCGCCAGCTAGAGCAGGGCCGCACCCTGGTGGCCATCTGGAACACCAAGGTTGCCCTGCGCCGGGTCGAAACCGTATTCGACCGCTACTTCTGGGGCAGCTACTGGCAGCCGGGGCGCACTTTTCAGGAAGTGATGGGCGAGCTTGAAGGCACCCCGCTCGAACAGAGCCTCGAAGCCCTCAAGCGCCAGTGCCAGCAGCTCGACCAGCAGACCCGCGGGCGCCACCGCTACTGGCTGAACAACGCCCGCGAACTTTCCAGCGTGGCCACGGCCATGGCCCGCGAACGCTACCAGCTCGACCTGTGCGACTCGCAGCAGAGTGCCGGGCGCGGCAGCGCCGTGCTCAACCGCGACCTCGAAGTGCTGGTGTACACCTGGTCGGCGCGCCTGCGCAGCTTCGACCACCAGCTCGACGAGCTGGAGGGCGAATACCGCTGAGGTTCATTCGCCGCGGATGTACTGCTCCAGCTGCAGGATCAGGTTGGCCTGTTCGGCAATCGCCGCCTTGACCAGGTCGCCAATCGACAGCAGACCGATCAGCTGGCCGTTCTCCACCACCGGCAGATGGCGCAGGTGGCTGTTGGTCATCAGGTTCATGCACACCTCCACGCTCTGGTGCGGGTCTACCGTGACCACCGGTGCGCTCATGATGTCGCGTACCGGCGTGCCCACCGACGAACGTCCCTTGAGCACCATCTTGCGGGCGTAGTCACGCTCGCTGATGATCCCGACCACCTGGCCGTCATCGACCACCGGCAAGGCGCCGACGTTCTTCTCGCCCATCACCATCAGTGCCTCGAGCACCGTCTGGTGCGACCTGATGGTGTGTACCGCATGGTGTTTTTCTTCTTTGGTATTGAGCAGCTCTTTCACGGTTTTCATGTGCAGCCTCGGCGGTGGATAAGCGGCGATGCCTATCCCCTAAGAATCGTGCACGGATGCCCACTCGGCAAGGTTGAAAACGCCATGGGGCCGATTGAAAAACGTCATGCTCCGTCGAAACCGCGCATCAGCATCAACGCCACGCCTGTCAGCAGCACCGCCGTGGCCCGTTGCAGCAGGCGCCGACGCGCCGGCTGCTGCAGCACATGACGGATGCGCTGGCCGAAATAGCAGTAAAGGCAGCCGCTGGCAAACTGCAGCAGCAGGAAGGTCAGGCCGAGCACGGCGATGTCGCGGGTGTGGCTGGCAAACTGCGGGAACACCGCGCTGAACATCAGGATGCTCTTGGGGTTGGACAGCCCGGTCAGCAGGCCCCTGGCGAACAGCGCCCGGAAACCCTCCAGCGCCGGCCCGCCGCTATCGCCCAGCGCCAGCCCGGTACTGGTCCACTGCCGCCAGGCCAGGTACAGCACATACGCGACCCCCAGGGCCTGGATCAGCTGGCGCACCAGCGGGTAGCCCTGGATCAGCGCCGAAAAGCCCAGTGCAAACACCAGAATCGACAGCAGGTAGGCCACGCTGGCGCCCAGTTGTGCCGGCAGCGACTGGCGCAGGCCGGCCTTGAGGCCCAGGCTCAGCAACAGCAGGGTCATCGGCCCGGGGCTGAAGGTCATGCTGGCGCAGAACACCACGAAGTAACCGAAAGAGGAGGGCGTCAGGCCGAGGCTCATGGGGCAGTGCTCACAGTGCAAAGGCCGCAGTCTAGAGCGCGGGCCACGCTGCGGGCAGGCCAAGCAGCGGGCAATCGCGCCCGACTTTACTGGTAGGATTACCGGTAAACCTGTGGAGACCTGCATGCTGCCCGTCATCGAGTTCTGCCCCGGAACACCCAAGGTCCAGCAGATCGCCGAAGCCTGGGCGCGTGCCATCGAGGCCGGCGAGCTGCCGGCGGGCAGTCGCCTGCCGCCGGTGCGCGAACTGACCGCGCAACTGGGCGTGAGCAAGTTCACCGTGATCGAAGCGCTGGACCGCCTGCGTGCCCGCAACCTGATCACCTCCAGTCAGGGCCGCGGGCACTTTGTCGCCAGCCGTCACGCGCCGAGGGTGCCGGGGGGCGACACCGACTGGCTGCCGCAGGACCTGGCCAGCGTGCTGCGCCGCTCGCTGCTGGCCGATGACAACAGCATGCGCCCCGGCAGCGGGCACCTGCCGCCCGACTGGCTGGAGCCCGGCAACCTGCGTCAGGCATTGCGCGCCGTGGCCCGCTCCACGCGCCTGCGCATTGGCGGCTACGGCACGCCGGCCGGTTACCTGGCGCTGCGCCAGACCCTGCAGACGCGCCTGCTCGGCCAGGGCATCGCCGCGCCGCTGGAGCAGATCGTCACCACCAGCAACACCGTGCAGGCGCTGGACATGCTGCTGCGGGTGATGCTGCGCCCGGGCGATTGCGTGGTGCTCGACAGCCCGTGCTATTTCAACTTCCACGCCAACCTGGCCCTGCACGGCGCGCGCATCGTCACCGTGCAGCGCACCGCCGAGGGCCTCGACCTGGCGCGTTTCGAACAGCTGCTGGCGCAGCACCGGCCCAGGCTGTACCTGACCACCAGCGTGCTGCACAACCCCACCGGGCACTCGTTCACTGCGGGCCAGGCGTTCGCGCTGTTGCAGCTGGCGCGCCAGTACGACTGCCATGTCATCGAGGATGACCTCTACGCCGACCTGCACCCGCAGGCGCCGGCCCGCCTGGCGGCGCTGGCGGGCCTGGAGCAGGTGACGTACCTGTCCGGGTTCTCCAAGACCCTCAGCGCCAACGCCCGGGTCAGCTATGTGGTGGCCGCGCCGCAACTGGCCGCCAGCCTCACCCACATGAAGCTGATGAGCGGCGGCATCACCTCCGAACTGCTGGAGCAGGTGGTCGACCAGCTGCTCACCGATGGCAGTTACGACAAGCACCGCAAGCGCCTGCAGCTGCGCCTGCAGGAGGCAGCCGGGCGCGTCGAGCAGCGCCTGCGGGCGCTGGGCTGCGAGCCGCTGCAGGGGTATGCCGGCGGCCTGTTCATCTGGGTGCGGCTGCCCCCCGGTTGCGACGCCCAGGCCCTGGCCCGTGCAGGCCTGGCGCGGGATGTGCTGCTGGGGCCGGGCAGCCTGTTCGGCCCCGAGCCCGGCCTGTTGCAGTGCATGCGCTTCAACGTCGCCTGCAGCGACGACCCGCAGCTATGGTCGGAGCTGGCGGTACTATTGGACAGTTTTGCCGACCCGGCATCTGCGTTATAACGAACCCCCAAAAACGTCGGCACAGTGTGTAGCCGGCGGCCACCTTCAAGGAGTCACCATGTTGCCAAGGCGGCCCACCGTCCTCACCTTCCTGTTGCTTGGCGCGGGCTCCGCGAGCGCCGACAGTGTCGACCTGGCGCCGCTGGAAGTCACCTCCACCCGCGTGACCTCCGAATGGTTGCAGACCCCGGCCGCCGTCAGCTCGGTGAGCGTCGCCGACAAGCCCGGCGAACAGATGCTGACCCTCGACAGCCTGCTGATGGCGGTGCCCGGTGCGGTGCCGCAAAGCCGCTACAACATGGCCCAGGGCATGCGCCTGTCGATTCGCGGCTTTGGTGCCCGCTCCAGCTTCGGCATGCGCGGCATCCGCGTACTGGTCGACGGCGTGCCGTTGACCATGCCCGACGGCCAGACCGAGATGGACGGTGTCGACCTGAGCCTGGTGGAAAACATCGAAGTGATCCGCGGCTCGGCTTCCACCCTGTACGGCAACGGTGCCGGCGGCGTACTGGCGATCACCACCCGCGAGCCCTCGCTGGAGCCGCGCACCCTCGTGGACGTGGGTGGCGGTGCCGACGGCTATCGCCGCGTGCGTGCCGAAACCAGTGGCACCTCCGGCAACCTTGGCGGGTTGCTGGCGCTCAACGTCACCAACATGGACGGCTACCGCGATCACGCCGCCTCCGAAGCGCGCAACCTCACCGGCAAGCTGCGCTGGCAGGCCGATGCCGGCGTGCTGGGGGTAACCTTCCAGGCCCTCGACAACCGCTCCGAAGACCCTGGCGCCCTGACCCTCGCGCAGGTGCGCGACAAGCGCAGCCAGGCGCGCCCGCAGAGCCTGCTGTTCGACTCCGACGAACAGATGAACCAGCAACGCCTGGCGGTCAACTGGACCAGCCAGCTGAGCGACACCGACAGCTACCAGCTGCGTACCTGGCTGGGCCGGCGTGACTTCGGCAACCGCCTGCCGCTGCGCGCGGGCGGGCAGACCACCTACGAACGCCTGTTTGCCGGTGTCGGCGGGCAGTACACGCACCTGGCCAACTGGTTCGGCCTGGGTCATCAGCTCACCACCGGCATCGACATCGAGCAGCAGCGCGACGACCGCGAGCGGCACAACAACGAAGTCGGTGGTCACACCGGCAACCTCACCCTGCGCCAACGCGAAAAGGCCGGTGGCTATGGGCTGTACGTGCAGGACAGCATCGACCTCACCGAGCGTCTGCAACTGACCCTGGGCGGACGCTATGACGCCACGCGCCAGTCGGTCGACGACCGCTTCCCGAGCGACGGCGACGCCTCCGATGCGCAGCGTTTCGAAGACTTCAACTACAGTGCCGGCCTGAGCTACCGCCTTACCGAGCACACCATGGCGTATGCGCGGGTGGCCACCTCGTTCGAGACCCCCACCCTCAACGAACTGAGCAACCCGACCGCAGGCGGCTTCAACACCGGGCTGCAACCGGCGCGGGCGCTGACCCGCGAGCTGGGTGTGAAGGGCGAGTGGGACGACCTGCGCCTGGAGGCGGTGGTGTACAGCATCCTGCTCAAGGACGAACTGGTGGCGCAGAGCACCGACCGCGGCAACACCTACAGCAACGCCGGCAAATCGCGGCGTGACGGCTTCGAGTTGAGCGGCGAATACCGGCCTGTGGATAACTGGCGCCTGTCGATGGCCTACAGCTACAACGACTACCACTACACCCGTTTCGAGGGCTATGACGACAACCGTCTGCCGGGCATTCCCCGGCAGACCTTGTTCACCGAGGTGGGCTACGAGTCGGATGCGTTCTATGCACGGGTCAACATGAACGCCTATGGTCCGCAGTATGCGGACAACGCCAATGAGGCGCGGGTGGCGGGCAATGCCTTGTTCAACCTGCGCGTGGGCACGGTACTCAAGCTTCAGGGCCAGGAGCTGGAGCCGTACGTGGGTGTGGATAACCTGACTGACCGGCGTTACTACGACAACCTGCGCATCAACGACACAGGCGCCCGTTACTACGAGCCGGGCCCAGGTCGGACCTTGTACGCGGGCATCCGCGCGAGCTTCTGAAGGCCTGACGCCGAGCGAACAAGGCTGGCACCGCCGATCCTGCAGGCCATGGCGCCTTGCAATCGATGCAGGAGCCGGCCTTGCCGGCGAAGCGCCGCGCGGGCGGCGCTCGATCTGATCGATCGCCGCAGAAGCAGCGGCTGGCACCTTGTGAGGGCACATCTGGTGCCATCCCCTGCAAAACCTTGAACCCCATCACGTTTCCCACACCCCGTTGCAACTTTCTCGCGATATCCCCGTCAGAGCGGTGCGGAAGAGGTTGTAGGACAAATCACCGTCCCTCCCAGCAGGCTTGAACATTCAGCCGCGCACAACGCTCCGCCCCCCGATAACACTCCCCCAAGAATTCCGGCCCACAAGGATGTGCCATGCTGCCGATCGCCCATTGCCGGGCGTTGACGACACGTGTTGCCCACTGCTTCGTCAGCACCTCGCGCCCCACTCCCGCTGCCGCACTGCTGCTGGCCCTCGCTGCCTGGGCCGCCGGTGCCGGCACCGCCGCACACGCCGCCGACCCGAATGCCGAGCTGCTGCGCCAGCGCGACCGCGAGCGGGTGCAGCGCGAGCAGCTCGAAGCACGCCCCGACGTGCGCCTCGAAGCACCGCTGGCCGATGAAGGCGACGGCCGCCTGCCCGCCAACGAAACCCCGTGCTTCCCCATCCGCCAACTGCGCCTGGTGGGCGATGCGGCCGAGCGCTTCCAGTGGGCGCTGCGCGCCGCCAACCCCAAGGATGACCCGGCCACCGGGCGCTGCCTGGGCAGCGCGGGCATCAACCTGACCATGAAGCGCATCCAGAACGCGATCATCGAAAAAGGCTACGTCACCACCCGCGTGCTGGCCCAGGCCCAGGACCTCAACAGCGGCGAACTGACCCTGACCCTGATTCCCGGGCGTATCCGCGACATCCGCTTCGCCGAAGGCACCAGCTCGCGCGCCAATGCCTGGAACGCGCTGCCGGCGCACTCGGGCGACCTGCTCAACCTGCGCGACATCGAACAGGCCCTGGAGAACTTCAAGCGCGTACCCACCGCCGAAGCCGACATCCAGATCGCCCCGGCCCAGGCCCGCGACGCCGGCCCCGGCGAGAGCGACATCGTGATCGCCTGGCGCCAGGCCTTCCCGGCGCGGCTCAGCCTGTCTGTGGATAACTCCGGCAGCAAGACCACCGGCAAGTACCAGGGCAACCTGGCGTTGTCGCTGGACAACATCCTCTCGCTCAACGACCTGTTCTACGCCAGCGCCACCCACGACCTGGGCGGCGGCGAGTCGGGCAATCGCGGCTCCAAGGGCAACACGCTGCACTACTCGCTGCCGTTCGGCTACTGGCTGCTGGGCTTCACCACCAGCGAGTACGACTACCACCAGCAGGTGGCCGGCGAGAACGAGACCTACCAGTACCGCGGCGAAACCCGCAACAACGAGCTGCGCCTGTCGCGCCTGCTGTACCGCGATGCGGTACGCAAGACCACGGCCTGGGGCAGCCTGTGGACGCGTACCTCGGAAAACTTCATCGACGACACTGAAATCCAGCTGCAGCGCCGGCGCATGGCCGGCTGGGAAGCGGGCCTGAGCCACCGCGAATTCATCGGCGCCTCCACCCTCGACCTGAGCGCGGGCTACCGCCGCGGCACCGGTGCCCACGGCGCACTGCAGGCGCCAGAAGAACTCACCGGCGAAGGCACCTCGCGCTCCAAAATCATCAGTGCCGATGCCCAGCTGCAGGTGCCCTTCATCGCCTACAACCAGCGTATGCGCTACATCGGTGGCTGGCGCGCGCAGTGGAACCGCTCGGCGCTGGTGCCGCAGGACCGCTTCTCCATCGGCGGGCGCTACACCGTGCGCGGCTTCGACGGCGAGAACATCCTCTCGGCCGAACGCGGCTGGACCCTGCGCAACGAGATCGGCCTGGCCCTGGGCGATACCGGCCAGGAGCTGTACACCGGCGTCGACTACGGCGAAGTCAGCGGCCACTCCAGCGAGTACCTGGTGGGCAAGCGCCTGGCCGGTGCCGTGGTAGGGGTGCGCGGCGGCTACAAGGCGCTGTCGTATGACTGGTCCTGGGGTACGCCGCTGAAGAAGCCGGACGGTTTCGAAACGGCCAACATCACCAGTGCCTTCACTGTCTCTTTGTCGTTCTGAGGCCCGCCATGCGTATCGATCGCTTCGACATCATCGCCCCCGGGCTCTTCGACGAGCCCTGGAACGAGGCCACCGTGCTGGGCTCGGCCACCTGGCTGTGGATGCACTCCACAGCTCACCGCGACGCACCGCTGCACAGCCTGGCCACCCTGTTGCTGCCGGCGCTCAAGCACCGCCAGTTCGTGCTCGGCAGCGAGGCCGGCAAGCCGGTGTTCTACCTGTCCTGGCTCAACCTCGACGGCGCCGCCGAGCAGCGCTACATCCAGCGCTCGCCTGTCGAGATGGCCGATGCCGACTGGAACAGCGGCGAACGCCTGTGGATAAACGACTTCGTCGCCCCGTTCGGGCATGCGGCAACGCTGGCGCGCCTGGTGCAGCGCCAGCTGTTCCCCAACCGCTGCATGCGCGCCCTCGACCACCAGGGCGAAGTGCGCGGCCTGCGGGTCAAGACGCACCTGGGGATCGGCGTGATTCCCGAACAGGCCAAGGCCTGGTTTGCCGCTCACCCGCTGGAACTCACAGCGTAACCCTGACTTCTGGCGGTCTGGCACCGCAAATGGAATTGCAATGAACAAGCATCTCTACCGTATCGTTTTCAACAAGGCTCGCGGGCTGCTGATGGTGGTTGCCGAGAACGTCGCCAGCCAGGGCAAGGCGCCGGGCACCACCACCGGGCCCGTGGCCGGCTCGGCCGGCACACTGGCCGAACTGGGCCGCCTGCGTTTCGCAATGATGCTCGCCCTCGGCCTGGTGGCGCTGGACGCTGCACCTTCCTGGGCTGCCGGGGTGGTCGCCGATGGGCGTGCGCCAGCAGCCCAGCGCCCGAACGTGGGCCAGAGTGCCAACGGCACGCCGCAGGTGAACATCACCGCCCCCAGCGCCGCCGGCGTGTCGCGCAATACCTACAGCCAGTTCGACGTGGACAAGCGCGGGGTCATCCTCAACAACGGCGTCAAGGCCAGCCAGACCCAGCTGGGTGGCTGGATCCAGGGCAACGGCAACCTGAGCAAGGGCAGTGCGCGGGTGATCCTCAACGAGGTCAACGCCAGCAACCCCAGCCAGTTGCGCGGCTATGTGGAAGTGGCCGGTCAACGCGCCCAGGTGGTGATCGCCAACCCGGCCGGCGTCACCTGCGACGGCTGCGGGTTCATCAACGCCAACCGCGCCACCCTGACCACCGGCCAGGCGCAGCTTGAGAACGGCCGCATCACCGGCTACCAGGTCAAGGGCGGTACCCTCAGCATCCAGGGCAAGGGCCTGGACAGCGCCGACGCCGACTACACCGACCTGATCGCGCAGAGCGTGCAGGTCAACGCCGGCATCTGGGCCAAGGACCTGAAAGTCACCGCCGGGCGCAACCAGGTCAACGCCGACAACACTCGCGCAACCCGGCTGGCAGGCAGCGACGAGGAGGCCCCCGCAGTCGCCATCGACGTGGCCAAGCTCGGCGGCATGTACGCCGGCAAGATCATGCTGGTGGGCACCGAGGGCGGTGTGGGCGTGCGCAACGCCGGCACGATCGGTGCCGGCGCCGGCGAAGTGGTGATCAGCGCCGACGGCAAGCTGCTCAATAGCGGCACCCTCAGCAGTGCCGGCGCCACCCGCGTCGCCGCCAAAGGCGGGGTCGACAACAGCGGCACGGTCTATGCCAAGGGCGACCTGCAGCTGAGCAGCGCCGGCGACCTGAACAACAGCGGCACCCTGGCCAGCCAGGCCAATGTCGAACTCAAGGCGACCGGCGCGCAGTCGACCATCACCAGCAGCAAGGGCTCGGCACTGGCTGCCGGGCTGGACGAGAGCGGCAAGCTGGGCAAGGCCGGCAACCTGACCCTCACCGCGCAGCGCGTGCAGGCCCACGGCGAACACCTGGCCGGCGGCGACTTGCAGGTCAGTGCAGGCGACGTCGACCTGAGCGCCAGCCGTAACGTGGCCGGCAACATCACCCTCACCGGCGGCGACATCAACCTCGCCAACGCCAGCGTCGATGCCAGCAAGACCCTCAGTGCCACCGCCCGCCAGACCCTGCGCAGCGACGCCGCCAAGGTGGTGGCGGGCAACCTGCAAGTACGCGCCGGCGAGCTGTCGAACGTGGGCGGCGAGCTGACCCAGAGCGGCAAGGGCAGCACCTCGATCAAGGTCGACGGCACCCTCGACAACCGCAGTGGCCGCATCGCCAGCAACGCGACCCATGCCACGCTCAGCGCCGCCACCGTGGTCAACACCCACGGCCGCGTCGAGCATGCCGGCGCCGGCACCCTGCAGTTGACTGCCACGACGCTCGACAGCGCGCAGGGCACGCTGGTCAGCACCGGCACCCTGCAGGTCAAGGCCGGCCAGGTACAGCTCGACGCCGGCGTGGCTCAGGGCAAGGACGTATCGATCGAGGCCGACACCCTGTCCAACCGCGGCGGCAAGGTCCTGGCCACCCAGGGCGGCAGCCTTGCGGTCACCACCCAGGGCCTGCTCGACAACACCGGCGGCACCCTTGCGGCCAGCGGCAACGGCGTGTTCAACGCCGGCACGCTGGACAACCGCAGCGGCACCGTGAGCGCCGGCGGCACACTGTTTGCGGGCGCTGGCGAGCTGTTCAACACCGCCGGCACCTTCGCCGCGATCCGCCAGATGACGCTGACTGCGGCGCACCTGAACAACAGCGGCGGTACGGTCGGCTCGGTACAGGGCGCCCTGCTGCTGACTGCCCGCGACAGCCAGCTGGGCAACGTGGGCGGGCGCCTGGAAGCGGCGGGCGACATCGTGGTGAACGCTCAGGGTATCGAAAACAGTGGCGGCGTGATCAGCGGCCTGGCACTCAACCTGAACAGCAATGGCCAACTGCTGCAGAACGCCCAGGGCACCCTGGATGCGCGCAGCACCCTGGACCTGCGCAGCGGGCGCCTGGAAAACGCCGGCGGGCTGATCCAGTCCCAGGGCAGGCTCTACATCGATACCGGCGAACAGGCACTGGTCAACCTCGACGATGGCAGCGGCAAGGGCATCATCAGCCAGGGTGCGCTGGAGATTCACAGCGCGCATTTGAGCAACGCCGGCGGTTACATTTCGGCCAAGGGCGCGATGCAACTGCTGGCCGCCGACGTGACCAACGCCGGCGGGCGCATCGTCGGCGCCGACAGTGTGCAGGTGCAGGGCCTGCGGCTGAACAACCAGGCCGGGCAGATCCAGGCGCTGGGCGCCATCGACGTGGCCTCGGCCGAGCGTGTGGACAACCAGGGCGGCCTGATCCGCTCCGCCGGTTTGCTGCATGTGTCGACCGGCACCCTCGCCAACAACGCCACCCAGGCCGACAACCAGGGCCTGCAAGGGCACGCCCTGCGCCTTGAGTCCGACGTGCTGGGCAACCAGGCCGGTGTGATTCGCGCCGACACCACGCTGGACATCGGCGTCAGCCAACTGCTGGACAACGCGGGCGGGCTGATCAGCTCCAGCCAGCACCTGAACATTACCGACCGTGACCCCGCTGCGCGCCGCCAGAGCATCAGCAACCTCGACGGGCGCCTGCTGGCCGGCCAGTCGCTGAGCCTGAACGCCGCCTACTACAGTGGCAACGGTCAGGCCGTGAGCCTGGGCGACCTGACCCTGCGCCTGCTCGCAGGCCTTGAACTCAGTGGCCTGCTGCAGGCCAACGGCACCCTCGACGTGCAGACCGGCGGTGCGCTGAACAACAGCGGCAAGCTACTGGCCGGCCGCTCCATGCTGCTCGACGCCAGTACCCTGGACAACCGCGCCGAGGGTGAAATCAGTGCCGACCAGGTGCGCATCACTGCCCACCAGAGCCTGACCAACCGTGGCCTGATCGACGGCCAGAAGGTACGCCTGCAAACCGGCGTGCTGTACAACCTGGGCACCGGTCGCATCTACGGCGACCAGCTGGGCATCGCTGCCGGCACCCTGGTCAACGCCAACGAGGGCGACCGCTCCGGTGCCATCGCCGCCCGTGCGCGCCTGGACATCGGCGCCACGCAGATCGACAACAGCGAAGCGGCGCTGATCTTCAGTGCCGGCGACATGGCCATCGGCGCCACGCTGGATGACGCCGACCACGCCAGCGGCCGCGCCGCGCTGCTGACCAACGCCAGTGCCACCATCGAGTCGCTGGGGCACATGGCGCTGGACGTGCAGACCCTGCGCAACCTCAACAACCACTTCAGCACCCGCGACGTGGAAATCAGCCGCCAGAGCTTCCAGGAATTCCAGCTGGCCGGCTCGCCCAACCGCTACCAGGCCGACCAGGTCACGTTCCGCCACAACGAAGTGCAGTACCTGATCACCCCCGAGGGCCAGAAGGACAACTGGAACCGCTACGACGTGACCCGCGTGGTGCGCGAAACCCAGATCGCCACCTCGGCGCCGGGGCAGATCCTGGCCGGCGGCAACCTGGTCATCAACGCCGGCGAAGTGCTCAACGACAAGAGCCGGATCATCGCCGGCGGCCTGCTGCACGGCGCCATCGGCAGCCTGGTGAACACCGAGTTCAAGGGCCAGCAGGTCACCACCGACAGCGGCACGGTGACCAACTTCTACCGTATCCAGCGCAAGGGCCGCGACCGCCAGGGCGCCCGCGTGGCCGGTTATGTGCCCGCGCCGCTGATCCAGGAAATCTCGCTGCAGCCCACCGTATGGCAGGAGCTGGCCGCCGTCACCGGCAGCGGCACCCAGCTCGGCGGCCATGCCAGCCAGCTGAGCGACCAGCAGGCCGCCGGCGCCGGCGCGGTGGACAGCGCCGCCGCCAATGCCTACCAGGTGGCGCCGATCATCGAGGTGGCGGCGCAGGCCGGGCTCAATGCCGAAGGCGTCGGCGAGCAGATCCGCACCGGCGGCCCGGTGCTGACCCTGCCGAGCAACAGCCTGTTCGACAGCAACCCGCAGGCGGTGCGCAATTATCTGGTGGAAACCGACCCGCGCTTTGCCGGCTACCGCAACTGGCTGTCGTCCGACTACATGCTGCAACAGCTGCACCTGGACCCGGGGCAGACCCTGCAACGCCTGGGCGACGGCTTCTACGAACAGAAGCTGATTCGCGAACAGGTCGCCCAGCTCACTGGCCGGCGCTTCATCGACGGCTATGCCAATGACGAGGAACAGTACCGCGCGCTGCTCGACAACGCGGTTACCGTGGCCAATACCTGGCAACTGGTGCCGGGTGTGGCGCTGAGCGCCGAGCAGATGGCCCAGCTGACCAGCGACATCGTGTGGCTGGTGGAAAAACAGGTGACCGTGGCCGGCGGCGAAACCCGCAGGGTGCTGGTGCCGCAGGTGTACGTGCGGGTGCAGCAGGGCGACCTCAACGGCGCGGGTGCGTTGATGGCCGGCCAGCAGCTCAAGCTCGACGTGAATGACACCCTGAGCAACAGCGGCAGCCTCGGCGGGCGTAGCATCCTGGCGCTGACCGCGCAGAATGTGGAGAACCTCGGCGGGCGCATCCAGGCCGACAAGGTATCGGTGCAGGCACGCGAGAACCTCGACAACCTCGGCGGCCTGATCGGCGCCGTGGACAGCCTGGCGATCAGCGCCGGCAACGACCTCAACGTCATCTCCAGCACCCATGACAGCAGCAGCGAGCAGGGCACGCGCAGCAACCTGTCGCGGGTGGCCGGGCTGTTCGTCAGCGGCGCCGGCGGCACGCTCACGGCCTCGGCCGGCAACGACATCAACCTGGCCGGTGCCCAGGTGGTCAACGCCGGTGCCAACGGCAGCACGCAACTGGTGGCCGGCAACAACCTGAACCTGACCACTGTCACCGAGTCGCACCAGCAGTCGATCACCTGGAACAGCAGCAACTGGCGCAAGGACGCCAGCCGCACCGAGGTGGGCAGCAATGTGCAGGGCACCGGCGACGTCAGCCTCAAGGCCGGTCAGGACATCAACCTGCGCGCCAGCCAGGCCAGCAGCGAGCAGGGCATGGTGATGGCCGACGCCGGCCGCGACGTGAACCTGATGGCCGGGCAGAACTACCAGTTCGCCGACGAGGCGCACAAGGTCACTGGCGGCAACGGCATGTTCTCCAAGACCACCAGAACCACCCGTGACACGCTCAGCGAAACCACCGCCCAGGGCTCGACCCTCAGCGGCGAGCACACCTACGTGCAGGGCGGGCGCGACATCAACCTGCAGGGCGCCAACGTGGTGTCCAGCCAGCAGACCATCCTGGTGGCGGGCAACGACGTCAACATCGCGGCGGCCAGCGACAGCCGCAGCGAGCGCCACGACAAGACCGAGAAGACCAGCGGCCTGTTCAGCGGTGGTGGCATCGCCGTGACCGTCGGCACCCAGGAGCAGCGGGTCAAGGACATGACCACCAGCACCACCGCGGTGGCCAGCACCGTCGGCTCCACCGAAGGCGACGTGCTGATCGAGGCCGGCAAAAGCTATCGCCAGGTCGGCAGCCAGGTCATGGCGCCCAAGGGCGACGTGGATATCCGTGCCGAGAAGATCGCCATCGTCGAGGCGCGCAACACCAGCGAGCGTGAGCGTCAGACCCTGTTCAAGCAGACCGGCGTGTCGCTGACCCTGACCAACCCGGTGATCAGCGCCATCCAGACCACCCAGCAGATGAAGCAGGCCTCGGACAAGACCGAAGACGGGCGCATGAAGGCGCTGGCCGCGGCCACTGCGGCACTGGCGGCCAACAACGCGGCCACCGCGGTGGCCACCGATCCGGGTTCGGCGGGCGGGATCAACCTGAGCCTGTCGCTGGGCACCAAGAAGAACCAGAGCACCACCGAGCAGCACAGCGATACCGCTGCCGGCTCGACCATCGTCGCCGGCAACGACGTGCGCCTGATCGCCACCGGCGCCGACGAGGACAGCACCCTCACCGTGCGCGGCAGCCAGATCAAGGCCGGCAACAATGCCAGCCTGCTGGCCGACGGCGACATCAACCTGCTGGCCGCCACCAACACCAGCACCCAGCAGACGGACAGTACCGGCAGCAGTGCCAGCGTCGGTATCGGCCTGTCGCTGGGCGGCACACGCAACGGCTTCACCCTCGACCTAGGGGTGTCGGGCAATCGCGGCGAAGCCGATGGCGAGGACCTCACCCACACCAACACCCATATCGATGCCGGCAACCAGCTGGTCATGGTTTCGGGCGGCGACACCAACCTCAAGGGCGCGGTGGTCAGCGGCAAGCAGGTGGTGATGGACGTGGGCGGCAACCTCAACATCGAGAGCCTGCAGGACACCAGCACCTACACCGTGGACGAGAAGAGCCTGGGCGTGGGTATCAGCCTGTGCATTCCGCCGTTCTGCTATGGCATGAGCTCGGTCAGTGGTGCCAGCGGCAGCTTCGGCGCCACCGACATCGACTCCAGGTACGCCAGCGTCACCGAGCAGTCGGGGATCAAGGCCGGCGACGGCGGCTTCGATATCTACGTGGCCGGCAACACCGACCTGGTGGGCGCAGTGATCGCCAGCAGCGACAAGGCCGTGCAGGACGGCAGCAACCGCCTGGTCACCGCCAGCCTGACCAGCCGCGACATCAGGAACGAGGCCGAGTACAAGGGCAGCAGCCTGAGCCTAGGCGGCGGTTACCGCGAGGTCGGCAAGGACCAGCAGGGCAACGCCACCAGCGGCGCCACGCAGACCCCTGGCACCGACCTTGCCAAAAACGAGAACGACATCGGTGTGAGCATGCCGATCGCCATCAGTGCCAGCGATAGCGCCAGCAGCGTGACCCGCAGCGGTATCAGTGGTGGCAGTATCGTCATCACCGATGCGGCCGAGCAGCACAAACGCACCGGCAAGAGCGTGGACGAGGCCATAGCCAGCCTCAACCGCGACGTGTCCAGCGACCGCGATGGCAGCAATGCGCTGAAGCCGATCTTCAACGAGGAGCAGATTCGCGCCGGGTTCGAGATCGTCGGCGCGTTCGCCAACGAGGCGGGCACCCTGCTCAACAACAAGGCCAAGGAAGTCGACGCCAAGCGTAACCAGGCCAAGGAGGCCGAAGCCAAGGCCGCCAACCCGGAACTGGGCGACGGCGAGCGTACTGCCTTGCTGCTGGCGGCCAGCGACCTGCGCCATCAGGCCGACGGCATTGCCGAAAACTGGGGCGCCGGCGGCACCTACCGGCAGATCACCACCGCGCTGGTGGGTGCGGCCAGCGGCAACATCAGCGCCGGCAACACGGCGTTCATGCAGGGCCTGGTGGTCAACTACGTGCAGCAGCAGGGCGCGGGCTATATCGGCGAGCTGGTGGCCAACGGCAGCCTTATCGAAGGCTCGCCGGTACACGCGGCGCTGCACGGCATCCTCGCCTGCGCGGGTGCGGCGGCCAGCAGCCAGAGTTGTGGCAGCGGTGCGGCCGGGGCGGCGGCATCGAGCGTGCTCACCGGGTTGTTCTCCGAAGCCAGCCCCAACGAGTCCGAGGCGCAGCGTGAAGCCAAGCGCAACCTGATCACCAGCCTGGTCACCGGGCTGGCCGCCAGCACCGGCCTGGATGCCGCCACCGCCAACACCGCCGCTGGCGCCGCCACCGACAACAACTGGCTGGCCACCCAGCAACTGGTGCAGGCCAAGAAGGAGCTCAAGGAAGCCGAGGGCCTGGCGGACGAGCTCAAGGTCATTGCCAAGTGGGGCTTCATCAGCAAGAAGCAGGACCTGCTGACCCAGGTTGGCGTGGGGCGTGGCCTGGTCGAGGCCGGCATCAACGATATCGAGGGGCTGGCGCAGTTCATCGCGCACCCTATCGATGGCCTCAAGGGCATCAAGGAACTGATTTCCAACCAGGAGGCGCGCGACAAGCTGGGCGCCGATGTGGTGGATGAACTCAACGCCAAGATCGACCGCGTGACCCTGGCGCTGGAGGTGGGCGGTGACGAGCACGCCATGCAACTGGGGCGTGACCTGGGCGAGATCGTGTGGCAGGCCGGCAGCATTGCCACCGGCGTGGGCGGCGCGGCCAAGGCCGGCGTGACGCTGGCCAAGACCGGCATCAAGATGGGCCGGGCGGGTCTGGAAAAAATGGCCGCCAAGGCCGAAGTGCTGGTCAAGGAAGCGCCGGTGGCCAAGGTCGAGCTGCCCCCTGCCGGCAAGCCGGCGGCGGGTGCGGGCACCGTGGCTACCGTCGAGCGCCTGGACGAACTGCCCGTGAAGCAGTTCAACCCCTATGACAACCCGCGCTACAAGGAGATGACGCCCACCGAGCAGCAGGCGTACCTCAAGGAATACAACAAGCAGTTGCAGGCCCAGCAGGAGGCCATCAACAACATGACCGCCGACGAGTTCAAGTTCGCCCGCGAGGCGTTCGACAGCACCGGGCGCAACCCCGACGCGGTGGCGCTGCAGCGCAAGTTCGGCCGCGAATTCGAGCGTAGCGTGGCCGAGAACATCCAGAAGGGCCTGGTCAACAACGGTGTCGACCCCAAGGTCGCGGCGCAGATGGCCAAGGCACGGGCCAAGGAAATCAAGTCGAACCTGGCCGCACTGCACGAGCCCGACATGGTGGCTGGCGGGTGGGTAAAACCCGACCCTGTTAGAATGGGCAATTCGAACGTCAACTCGTCGATCGGCGCCAGCTGGTCGAGCCGGCTGCCGCTGCTGGACGAGACCGTGCGCAAGGCGGTGGAGGCGGGCAACGGCAGTGCCAAATTGAACATCAGGTTAGAGCTAGCCAGGGGAGCCAGTCAGTGATGAAGGACGCATTTCTCGAGATGTTTATCGAGGCCATGGGCGAGCCTGCCCATCAGCGGCCCGTGCCGGCCGAAAGCATCGCGCAGTACCGTGGCCGCCTGCCGGACAAACTGCTGGAGTACTGGCAGGAGCAGGGGTGGGGCAGCTATGCCGACGGCCTGTTCTGGCTGGTCAACCCGCACGACTACCAGCACCTGCTGGACATGTGGCTGCAAGGCACCGAGTTCGAGAAGCTGGACACCTACCATGTGATCGGCCGCACGGCCTTTGGCGACCTCTATGCATGGGGCGAGACCTATGGCCGCAAGCTGATCGTGCTGTGTGCGTACAACCGCGTGTACGCCATGAGCAGCGAAAAGAACGTGCCCTGCAGCAACCCGGACCTGGAGCTGCAGTCGTTCCTGTCGATGGTCGAGCGCGAGGACTTCGACATGGAGGACGCCGATGGCGAGTTCCTGTTCGAGCGTGCGCTGCAGGCCCTGGGCCCGCTGGGCGAGCAGGAGCTGTACGGCTTCGAGCCCGCGCTGGTGATGGGCGGCAAGGCGGTGCTGGGCAACCTGCGCAAGCTGCAGCTGGATGTGCACCTGACGATTCTTCGCCAGTTCGGTCGCTGAGCGCATGACCCTGCTCGATGACTGGATAGCGTGCCGCGAAGGTCGCGTCGTGCTCGACAGCTCGCACTTTCTCGGCTTGTTCAAGGAGCATGGCAGCGACGCGGAGCTGGCGCAGATCTTTGCCGGCTTTGCCCAGGCCGATGCCTTGCAGGCGCGGGCGCAGCAGGTGCTGGTGGCAGGTTCGCTGGACAGCAGCCTGTACCTGTTGCCGCAGCGCGGCTGCGATGAAGGCCGGCTCAAGGCCGCGGCGCTGGCCTGGTGGAACGAACAGGCACGGTACTGCCTGTCCACCCAGGGGCCGTGGCCGGAGCAGGCCCACTGGCAGCCTGTGGTCGAGGTGGTAAGCCGCGAGGTGGCGTTGAAGGCGTTGCAGAGCGATGCGCCGAATGCCTGGGTGTTCGAGCATTTCGCCGACACGGTCATCGAGGACGTGCGTGACAGCCAACTGCCGATGTACGCGCTGCTCGAAGCGTTGTACGGGATTGCCGCTGACTATTACCTGGCGTGGTACATCGCGGCGCCGCTGCTGGCGCTGGAGGTGGATTTTGCGCGTTATTTCGAGCTGTGGCGGCTGGGGGGCATGAGCGTGGTGCTGCAGGACCGGCTGCTGGTGGCCGGTTGACAGGTATCAGCAGAGCCGGCATCGACGGCGAACAGGCCCGCACCGCCTGCCAAAACCTCCGGCACTGCCTGTAGACTCTCCAGCGCCCCGCACCTGTGCGGTTGATCGATCAAGCGTTGAGAGGATAGAGAATGAGTCTCTGGGATGACCTGAAAAAGAAAGCCGTCGACGCCAACCCCGAGCTTGCCGCCAAGGCGGCCCAGGCGCTGACCAAGGCCAGGGAACTGGCCGTGGAGGCCGGGCAGAAGGCCGCGCCGGTGCTCAAGGAGGCCAGCGAGAAGGCCGCTGCCTACGCCCAGGAGAAAACCCCGATCCTCAAGGCCCAGGCGCTCAAGGCCATCGACGACGCCAAGGTGCGCCGCGCCGAGCTCAAGGAGCGCGCCAGGCACGACAAGGCCGCGCGCGAGGAAATGGTGCGCACCATGTATGACATCAGCCTGTCGCCCGACGACCCCAATTTCATCGACGAGCCGTTCAACCACTACGATCGCCAGTTGCATTTCTTCGTGGTCACCGGCGAGATTCTCGACACCCAGAAGCGCAACCAGACCCACCTCAGCGCCAGCCACTCGCACCATTCCGGCGGCGGCTACATGATCGACGGCTACGGCTCCATCGGCGGCAGTTCGTCGTCGATGCACGTGAGCAGCCACAACATCCAGGAGCATGAGTTCTGGGTGAAGCTGCGCGATGGCAGGGAAGCGTGTTTCCAGTTCGCCGACAGTGCCGTGCGCATCCGCACCGGGCAGACAGTGAGCATGCTGTTCGCCCGCCCTGCCGACACCCAGACCGGGCAGATGGTGGCGCTGTACAACCACAGCTCGCAGGAAAACCATGTGATCGCCGGGCCGGCCGCGATCAACCAGATATTCAACCTGTATACCGTCGAGCCCGGGCTGTTCAACGGCAACGAAGTGACCACCCGGCGCAACCGCCTGCTGCAGGAGCTGGATCGGCGGCTGGGGCAGTTGGCCAGGTACTCGGCATTGCATGGCAACAGCCAGGGGCAGCTGATAGAGGGCGAGCGCACGGTCTGAGCCCGGCCTGCCCCTTTTGCGCGCCCATGAAAAAAGGCCCGGGTTTTCACCTGGGCCTTTTGTCGTAGATGGCGCACTCGGCGGGATTCGAACCCACGACCCCTGCCTTCGGAGGGCAGTACTCTATCCAGCTGAGCTACGAGTGCAACGCGGGCGCCATGATACCCATCTGCACCCTTGCCGTCCATCGCCAGTAATGTTGTGTTCGATTCCGAACACTCGCCGGCGCAAAAGTGACGCTGATCTGAAATTTCAGGGTCTGCTAGGCTTTTTGTTCTTTTTTTCGAACACCCTATTGTCCTTTGTTCCCGTTGATCCTAGGATTCGTTTGAGATTTCAAACGCTCTCCTTTTTCTACAAATCAATAATTCGCCCTGTGTTCGCACGGTGCAGTTAAGGAAGCCCGACATGCAGCTCAAAGACGCCCAGTTGTTCCGCCAGCAAGCCTTCGTCAACGGAGAGTGGCTGGACGCGGACAACGGTCAGACGATCCAGGTGACCAACCCGGCCACCGGTGAAGTGCTCGGCACCGTGCCTAAAATGGGCGCCGCCGAAACCCGTCGCGCCATCGAGGCCGCCGACAAGGCTCTGCCGGCCTGGCGCGCACTGACCGCCAAGGAGCGTGCTGGCAAGCTGCGCCGCTGGTTCGAACTGATGATCGAGCACCAGGACGACCTGGCCCGCCTGATGACCTCCGAGCAGGGCAAGCCACTGGCCGAAGCCAAGGGCGAAATCGCCTATGCCGCCTCGTTCATCGAGTGGTTCGCCGAAGAAGCCAAGCGTGTCTATGGCGACACCATCCCGGGCCACCAGCCCGACAAGCGCCTGATCGTGATCAAGCAGCCGATCGGCGTTACCGCGGCCATCACCCCGTGGAACTTCCCGGCTGCGATGATCACCCGCAAGGCCGGCCCGGCCCTGGCCGCTGGCTGCACCATGGTGCTCAAGCCCGCTTCGCAGACCCCGTACTCGGCCCTGGCCCTGGTCGAGCTGGCCACCCGTGCCGGCATCCCGGCTGGCGTGCTGAGCGTGGTCACCGGCAGCGCCGGCGACATCGGCAGCGAACTGACCGGCAACCCGATCGTGCGCAAGCTGTCCTTCACCGGCTCGACCGAAATCGGTCGCCAGCTGATGGCCGAATGCGCCAAGGACATCAAGAAGGTTTCCCTGGAGCTGGGCGGCAACGCTCCGTTCATCGTGTTCGACGACGCCGACCTGGACAAGGCCGTCGAGGGCGCGATCATCTCCAAGTACCGCAACAACGGCCAGACCTGCGTCTGCGCCAACCGTATCTACGTGCAGGACGGCGTCTACGACGTGTTCGCCGAGAAGCTCAAGGCGGCAGTCGCCAAGCTCAAGATCGGCAACGGCCTGGAAGACGGCACCACCACCGGCCCGCTGATCGACGGCAAGGCCGTGGCCAAGGTGCAGGAGCACATCGCTGACGCGGTGAGCAAGGGCGCCAAGGTACTGAGCGGCGGCAAGCTGATCGAAGGCAACTTCTTCGAGCCGACCATCCTCGTCGACGTGCCGAAAAGCGCTGCCGTGGCCAAGGAAGAAACCTTCGGCCCACTGGCTCCGCTGTTCCGCTTCAAGGACGAGGCCGAAGTCATCGCCATGTCCAACGACACCGAATTCGGCCTGGCCTCGTACTTCTATGCCCGTGACATGAGCCGTGTGTTCCGTGTCGCCGAAGCCCTGGAATACGGCATGGTCGGCATCAACACCGGCCTGATCTCCAACGAGGTCGCGCCGTTCGGTGGTATCAAGGCCTCGGGCCTGGGCCGCGAAGGCTCCAAGTACGGCATCGAGGACTACCTCGAAATCAAATACCTGTGCATCAGCGTCTGATCGCAGCGTAAGGCTTTACCTCTGCCAGCGGGGCGCGAGAGCGCCGTCCCGCTGGCCTTTTTTACACCGTGACATCCGGCCGCCTGGGCCCCTGCAGCAGTCGATCAACGCATGCTGCTGCAGTCGAATACCGGCCGCCCCGATCGAATCGCGCCACCTGCGTGTGGCGAAATGAGGACATTATGAGCAAGACCAACGAATCCCTGATGCAACGCCGTGTAGCCGCCGTCCCACGTGGCGTCGGCCAGATCCACCCGATCTTCGCCGAGTCGGCCAAGAACGCCACCGTGACTGACGTCGAAGGCCGCGAGTTCATCGACTTCGCCGGCGGTATCGCGGTACTCAACACCGGTCACGTGCATCCGAAAATCATCGCTGCCGTTGAAGCTCAACTGCACAAGCTGACCCACACCTGCTTCCAGGTACTGGCCTACGAGCCGTATGTCGAAGTGTGCGAAAAGATCAACGCGCTGATCCCGGGTGATTTCGCCAAGAAAACCCTGCTGGTCACCACCGGTTCCGAAGCCGTTGAAAACGCCATCAAGATCGCCCGTGCCGCCACCGGCCGTGCCGGCGTGATCGCCTTCACCGGCGCCTACCACGGTCGCACCATGATGACCCTGGGCCTGACCGGCAAGGTCGTACCGTACTCGGCCGGCATGGGCCTGATGCCAGGCGGCATCTTCCGCGCCATCTACCCGAACGAACTGCACGGTGTGAGCATCGACGACTCGATCGCTTCGATCGAACGCATCTTCAAGAACGACGCCGAAGCCAAGGATATCGCTGCGATCATCCTGGAGCCGGTCCAGGGCGAAGGCGGTTTCTACGTCGCGCCTAAAGAGTTCATGAAGCGTCTGCGCGCCCTGTGCGACCAGCACGGCATCCTGCTGATCGCCGACGAAGTACAGACCGGCGCTGGCCGTACCGGTACCTTCTTCGCCATGGAACAGATGGGCGTCGCGCCTGACCTGACCACCTTCGCCAAATCCATCGCTGGCGGCTTCCCGCTGGCCGGTGTGTGCGGCAAGGCCGAGTACATGGACGCCATCGCTCCAGGCGGCCTGGGCGGCACCTACGCCGGTAGCCCGATCGCCTGCGCCGCGGCCCTGGCCGTGATGGAAGTGTTCGAAGAAGAAAAACTGCTGGACCGCAGCAAGGCAGTCGGCGAGCGTCTGGTCACTGGCCTGCGCAAGATCCAGGACAAGCACCCGATCATCGGTGACGTGCGTGCCCTGGGCTCGATGATCGCGGTCGAGGTGTTCGACAAGGCCGGTTCCCACACCCCTAACCCGACTGCCGTTGCAGCCGTCGTGGCCAAGGCGCGTGACAAGGGCCTGATCCTGCTGTCGTGCGGTACCTACGGCAACGTGCTGCGCATCCTGGTTCCGCTGACCTCGCCTGACGAGCAGCTGGACAAGGGTCTGGCCATCATCGAAGAGTGCTTCGCCGAACTGGCGTAAGTGTGACGCGATAGGAAAAAACCCGCCTCGGCGGGTTTTTTTTCGCCCAAAGCCCGACAAGGGCGCTAAGGTTTGCACAGGAGCTACCTTGGAAGACGCCCTGGATGGCGTGCATCGAGATGTCAGGAGAAGCCCGATGACCGTTTCAAACCCACCCACCGCACCCTGTGTGCTGATTGCCGAAGGCGACCCGTGGGTGCGTGACATGCTCAAGGACATGCTGCTCAGCGTGCGCTGCGATGCCCGCCTGCACGTCTGTGCCAATGGCCACGAGGCGCTGTCCGCGCTGGCCAGCCAACCCGATCTGATCATCGCCGCCCGCGAGCTGCCCGGCATCGACGGCCTGGACCTGCTGCGCAGCGTGCGCGCCAAGCGCCGCAGCTTGCCGTTCATCCTGATCAGCAGCCGCAGCGATGTGGCCAGCGTGCGCGAGGCGCTGCCGCTGGCGCCCACGGCGTACCTGAGCAAGCCGCTCAATGCCGACCTGCTGCGCCAGCGCCTGGAGGAGCAACTGCTTGGTGCCGGCGAGGCGGTGGCCTGCCCGGTGCCGGCATTGCGCCCGGGCATCACCTTGTCGCGGTTTCTCGAAGACCACCGCAGCACCGCCGATGGCGGGCCGTTGCTGGCTGATGTGAAGCAGGCGATCAAGCACGCGCTCAACCCCGAGGGGCTCAACCTCAAGGCACTGGAAGAAGAGATCCGCAACGACCCGCAGATCACCGCGGTGCTGATCGCTGCGGCCAACAGCGCGGCGCTGCATCGTGACGGTGCGGTGCAGACCCTGCTGCAGGCGTTGAACAAGCTGGGCACCACACAGAGCATGAACCTGATCATGGGCCTGGCACTCAAGCGCAGCGCCAGGCTCAGCGACCCGTTGCTGTCACGCCATGCCGAGCATTTCTGGGGCCTGTCGCTGCACACGGCCGAGTATGCCGCCAGCCTGGCGCGGTCGATGGAGCTGGACCAGGAGCGTTGCTACTGTGCCGGCTTGCTGCATTGCCTGGGCGACCTGGCGTTGCTGCGCTGCCTGCAGGAGTGGAGCCTGGCCGGGGGCGAGCTGGACGAGGACGCGGTGCAGTTGTCGTTGAACGAGTATGGCGCTGCGTACGGCTCGGCGCTGCGTACCCGCTGGCGCTTGCCGCTGGAGCTGCGCGAACTGATTGCCTCGGTGTATCAGTTGGGGGGCGGGGTGTACTCGCGGGAGAACCTGATCTTGAACCTGGCCGGGCAGCTGGCGCGGCTGCCGGCCGAGCAGGGCCTGGAGCAGTTGGCCGAGAGCAAGACGGCGCGCCTGCTCAAGGTGGGGTTGGCGCAGCTGGAGCTGCTGCGCAAGGCCTGAGACCGCAATCGCGGGCCAAGCCCGCTCCCACAGGGCCCTGGTAAACCTGTGGGAGCGGGCTTGGCC
>NZ_JASCPN010000047.1:0-43886 GCF_029960155.1 Pseudomonas sp. PS01300
CCACCAAGCCTGAGCCAACCCCTTCGCCGGCAAGGCCGGCTCCTACCGGTAGGAGCCGGCCTTGCCGGCGAAGGGGCCGAAAAGGTTGAAATCTTTCCCCCCACCCCCATATGAGTCTGCATCAGGCATTTTCGCCTCGCTGCGTGGAGACTCTCCCTTGACCACCATCGTTTCAGTTCGTCGCCACGGCAAAGTCGTCATGGGCGGCGACGGCCAGGTTTCCCTCGGCAATACCGTGATGAAAGGCAACGCCAAGAAGGTTCGTCGCCTGTACCACGGCCAGGTCATCGCCGGCTTCGCCGGTGCCACCGCCGACGCCTTCACCCTGTTCGAGCGCTTCGAAGGCCAGCTCGAAAAACACCAGGGCCACCTCATTCGCGCCGCCGTCGAGCTGGCCAAGGAATGGCGTACCGACCGCTCGCTGAGCCGTCTGGAAGCCATGCTGGCCGTGGCCAACAAGGACGCCTCCTTGATCATCACCGGCAACGGTGACGTCGTCGAACCCGAAGACGGCCTGATCGCCATGGGTTCCGGCGGCGCCTACGCCCAGGCCGCCGCACGCGCCCTGCTGCAGAAAACCGACCTGTCGGCTCGCGAAATCGCCGAGACCGCACTGAACATCGCCGGCGACATCTGCGTGTTCACCAACCACAACCTGACCATCGAGGAGCAGGACCTGGCCGAGTAATTCAGCTGTTCTGGCGCCCGACCCCGACGGTCGGGCTTTTCCACGCTGAACACTTGCCCACAGGACCATCGACCATTATGTCCATGACCCCCCGCGAAATCGTCCACGAACTCAACCGCCACATCATCGGCCAGGACGATGCCAAGCGCGCCGTCGCCATCGCCCTGCGCAACCGCTGGCGCCGCATGCAGCTGCCCGAAGAGCTGCGCGTGGAAGTCACCCCCAAGAACATCCTGATGATCGGCCCCACCGGCGTGGGCAAGACCGAAATCGCCCGTCGCCTGGCCAAGCTGGCCAACGCGCCGTTCATCAAGGTCGAAGCCACCAAGTTCACTGAAGTGGGCTATGTGGGCCGTGACGTCGAGTCGATCATCCGCGACCTGGCCGACGCCGCGATCAAGCTGCTGCGCGAGCAGGAGATCGTGCGCGTGCGCCACCGTGCCGAAGACGCCGCCGAAGAGCGCATCCTCGATGCACTGCTGCCTCCGGCCCGCACCGGCTTCAACGAAGACCCGGTCAACAGCAGCGATTCCAACACCCGCCAGCTGTTCCGCAAGCGCCTGCGTGAAGGCCAGCTGGACGACAAGGAAATCGAGATCGAGGTGGCCGAAGCGGTCGGCGTCGACATTTCCGCGCCGCCGGGCATGGAAGAGATGACCAACCAGCTGCAGAACCTGTTCGCCAACATGGGCAAGGGCAAGAAGAAGAGCCGCAAGCTCAAGGTCAAGGAAGCGCTCAAGCTGGTGCGCGACGAGGAAGCCGGGCGCCTGGTCAACGAGGAAGAACTCAAGGCCAAGGCCCTCGAGGCGGTCGAGCAGCACGGTATCGTGTTCATCGACGAGATCGACAAGGTAGCCAAGCGCGGCAACGTCGGTGGCGCCGATGTGTCCCGTGAAGGCGTGCAGCGCGACCTGCTGCCGCTGATCGAAGGTTGCACGGTCAATACCAAGCTGGGCATGGTCAAGACCGACCACATCCTGTTCATCGCCTCCGGTGCGTTCCACCTGAGCAAGCCGAGCGACCTGGTGCCCGAGCTGCAGGGTCGTCTGCCGATCCGTGTCGAACTCAAGGCCCTGAGCCCGGAAGACTTCGAGCGCATCCTCAGCGAACCGCATGCCTCGCTCACCGAGCAGTACCGCGAGCTGCTCAAGACCGAGGGGCTGAACATCGAGTTCGCTGCCGACGGCATCAAGCGCCTGGCCGAGATTGCCTGGCAGGTCAACGAGAAGACCGAGAACATCGGTGCCCGTCGCCTGCACACCCTGCTCGAGCGCCTGCTCGAAGAGGTGTCGTTCAGCGCCGGCGACCTGGCCAGCGCCCACAGCGAAGCGCCGATCCGCATCGACGCCGAGTACGTCAACAGCCACCTGGGCGAATTGGCACAGAACGAAGATCTGTCGCGCTACATTCTGTAGCTCAGCGGCAAGCGGCGAGCTGCAGGCCGGAGGTGCTGGACGCCTTCTCCTGCAGCTTGTAGCTTGCAGCTTGAAGCCCAAGAGCCTTATAGCCATGCCCCGTCTGCCTACCGCCATCAATCTGCACAAAGCCTCCAAGACCCTGAGCCTGACCTACGGGCCCGACGAGGTGTATCACCTGCCCGCCGAATTTCTGCGCGTGCACTCCCCTTCCGCCGAGGTCCAGGGCCACGGCAATCCGATCTTACAATTTGGCAAGCTCTGCGTCGGCCTGAGCCAGCTCGAGCCCGCCGGGCAGTACGCGCTCAAGCTCACCTTCGACGACGGCCACGACAGCGGCCTGTTCACCTGGGAATACCTCGAACAGCTGTGCCTGCGCCAGGACCAGCTGTGGGCCGAGTACCTCGACGAGCTGGCCAAGGCCGGTAAATCCCGCGACCCTTCCGAGTCGATCGTCAAGCTGATGCTCTAGCCCGGCACTCCGGCGTTTTAGAGCGCATTTTCTAATTCTATTTGCTTGAATGCCCGTGCGCCGGCCAGCGATTGGCCGGCTTGCGCATTCCATGAAAGTCGGGTAACCAATGGATATGGCAAGTACCCTGCATGGGCGGGTTGATGCAGGGTCTGGCCGGTATGCCGAGGTCGCGAGCGAAAGCAGGTTGTCTTCACACGCATAAACCCGCAGGGCTCATCACCGTCGCGCATCCGGTCGCAGGACCGCAGTTCGTTATCACTGGTCACCCGAGCAGTAGTACCAGGCATTCGTCTGTGCAACGCCCACAGCCCAGCCGGTACTCGTCTCAGGACAACGGAGCGTCGTAGATGAGTAACAAGAACAACGATGACCTGCAGCGCCAAGCCTCTGAAAACACCCTGGGCCTGAGCCCCATCATTGGCCTGCGCCGAAAGGATTTGCTGTCTTCGGCCCGGATGGTGCTGCGTCAGGCCATCAAGCAACCGCTGCACAGTGCCAAGCACGTCGCGCATTTCGGCCTGCAGCTCAAGGACGTGATCTTCGGCAAGTCCGGCCTGCAGCCGGAGGGCGACGACCGCCGCTTCAGCGACCCGGCCTGGAGCCAGAACCCGCTGTACCGCCGCTACCTGCAGACCTACCTGGCCTGGCGCAAGGAACTGCACGACTGGATCGGCAACAGCAACCTGTCGGAGCAGGACATCAGCCGCGCGCACTTCGTCATCAACCTGATGACCGAGGCCATGGCCCCCACCAACAGCGCGGCCAACCCGGCAGCGGTCAAGCGGTTCTTCGAAACCGGTGGCAAGAGCCTGCTCGACGGCCTGTCGCACCTGGCCAAGGACATGGTGCACAACGGCGGCATGCCCAGCCAGGTCAACATGGACGCCTTCGAGGTGGGCAAGAACCTGGCCACCACCGAGGGCGCCGTGGTATTTCGCAACGACGTGCTGGAGCTGATCCAGTACCGCCCGATCACCGAGCAGGTGCACGAAAAGCCGCTGCTGGTGGTACCGCCGCAGATCAACAAGTTCTACGTCTTCGACCTCAGCCCGGAAAAGAGCCTGGCGCGCTTCTGCCTGCGCTCCACGGTGCAGACCTTCATCGTGAGCTGGCGCAACCCCAACAAGTCCCAGCGCGAGTGGGGCCTGTCGACCTACATCGATGCGCTCAAGGAGGCCGTCGACGTGGTGCTGGCAATCACCGGCAGCAAGGACCTGAACATGCTCGGTGCCTGCTCCGGCGGCATCACCTGCACCGCGCTGGTGGGCCACTACGCGGCACTGGGCGAGAAGAAGGTCAATGCCCTGACCCTGCTGGTGAGCGTGCTCGACACCACCCTCGATACCCAGGTGGCGCTGTTCGTCGACGAGCAGACCCTGGAATCGGCCAAGCGCCATTCCTACCAGGCCGGTGTGCTCGAAGGCCGCGACATGGCCAAGGTGTTCGCCTGGATGCGCCCCAACGACCTGATCTGGAACTACTGGGTCAACAACTACCTGCTCGGCAACGAGCCGCCGGTGTTCGACATCCTGTTCTGGAACAACGACACCACGCGCCTGCCCGCCGCCTTCCACGGCGACCTGATCGAAATGTTCAAGAACAACCCGCTGGTGCGCCCCGGTGCACTGGAAGTGTGCGGCACGCCGATCGACCTGAGCCAGGTCACCACCGACATCTTCAGCGTGGCCGGCACCAACGATCACATCACCCCATGGAAGTCCTGCTACAAGTCGGCGCAGCTGTTCGGCGGCAAGGTCGAGTTCCTGCTGTCCAACAGCGGGCATATCCAGAGCATCCTCAACCCGCCGGGCAACCCCAAGTCGCGCTACATGACCAGCAGCGAGATGCCGGCCCAGGCCGACGACTGGCAGGAGAACTCCACCAAGCACACCGATTCCTGGTGGCTGTACTGGCAGGCGTGGCTGGCCGAGCGCTCCGGCGCACTCAAGCCGGCACCCGCCAAGCTGGGCAACAAGGCCTATCCGAGCGCCGAAGCGTCGCCCGGCACCTACGTCCACGAACGCTGAAAACACCCGGCGCCGCCGCAGGCAAGGCGGCGCTGCTACTCACGACAGGGCTCGCGCATGCCGCAACCGTACCTCTTCAGAACCGTCGAGCTCGATGGCCAGTCCATCCGCACGGCCGTTCGCCCCGGCAAGCCGCACCTCACGCCGCTGCTGATCTTCAACGGTATCGGCGCCAACCTGGAGCTGGTGTTCCCGTTCATCGATGCGCTGGACCCGGACCTTGAAGTGATCGCCTTCGACGTGCCCGGCGTGGGCGGTTCGTCGACACCGCGCCGGCCCTACCGCTTTCCCGGGCTGGCCAAGCTGACGGCGCGCATGCTCGACTACCTCGACTACGGGCAGGTCAATGCCATCGGCGTGTCGTGGGGCGGAGCGCTGGCCCAGCAGTTCGCCCACGATTACCCCGAGCGCTGCAAGAAGCTGGTGCTGGCGGCCACCGCCGCCGGTGCGGTGATGGTGCCGGGCAAGCCACGGGTGCTGTGGCTGATGGCCAGCCCCAGGCGCTACATACAGCCGTCCCACGTGATCCGCATCGCCCCGGAAATCTACGGCGGGGCCTTTCGCCGCGACCCGAACCTGGCCGCGTCGCATGCGGCCAAGGTGCGTTCCTCGGGCAAGCTGGGCTATTACTGGCAGCTGTTCGCCGGCATGGGCTGGACCAGCATTCACTGGCTGCACAAGATCCAGCAGCCGACCCTGGTGCTGGCCGGCGACGACGACCCGCTGATCCCGCTGATCAATATGCGCCTGCTGGCCTGGCGAATTCCCAATGCCCAGCTACACATAATCGACGACGGTCACTTGTTCCTGATCACCCGGGCCGAAGCCGTTGCCCCGATCATCATGAAATTCCTGCAGCAGGAGCGCCAACGCGCCGTCATGCATCCACGGCCCGCCCCGAGCGCTTGAGCACCTCTATCGCTTGCACCCCCGGCAGGAGCGCCGGGGCATGTCAGCGCCAGTTCGGGTTGGTGTCGCTCTTGCATTGAAACATTGGTTGATGGCCTGACGACGGAGTGTTGCCTGGATGAAAGACAAGCCCGCGAAGCCCGGGGTACCGACCCCCGCTGCCTATCTCAACGTGCGCAGCGCCATCAGTGGCCTGCGCGGTCGCGACCTGCTGTCGACGGTGCACCAGCTGGGGCGCCACGGCCTGCGCCACCCGCTGCACACTGCGCGCCACCTGCTGGCGCTGGGTGGCCAGCTGGGGCGCGTGATGCTGGGCGATACCCCCTACCAGCCCTCGCCACGCGACACCCGCTTCAACGACCCGGCCTGGCAGCTCAACCCGCTGTACCGACGCGGCCTGCAGGCCTACCTGGCCTGGCAGCAGCAGACCTGCCAGTGGATCGACGAGAGCCAGCTGGACGACGATGACCGCGCCCGCGCGCACTTCGTGTTCTCGCTGCTCAACGATGCAATGTCGCCCAGCAACACCCTGCTCAACCCGGCGGCGGTCAAGGAGCTGCTGAACTCCGGCGGGCTGAGCCTGGTGCGCGGCTTGAACCACCTGCTCGACGACCTGCGCCACAACGACGGCCTGCCACGCCAGGTCAACCCGGACGCCTTCGAGGTGGGCAGGAACCTGGCCAGCACCGCCGGCGCGGTGGTGTTTCGCAACGAGCTGCTGGAGCTGATCCAGTACCGCCCGATGAGTGAAAAACAGTACGCCCGGCCCCTGCTGGTGGTGCCGCCGCAGATCAACAAGTTCTACATCTTCGACCTCAGCCCGACCAACAGCTTTGTGCAGTACGCCCTCAAGAACGGCCTGCAGACCTTCATGATCAGCTGGCGCAACCCCGACGCCCGGCATCGCGAATGGGGCCTGTCGAGCTACGTGGCGGCGGTCGAGGAAGCCATGAACGTGTGCCGCTCGATCACCGGCAGCCGCGACGTCAACCTGCTCGGCGCCTGTGCCGGCGGGTTGACCATCGCGGCCCTGCAGGGCCACCTGCAGGCCAAGCGCCAGATGCGCCGGGTGCACAGCGCCACCTACCTGGTCAGCCTGCTCGACAGCCAGTTCGACAGCCCCGCCAGCCTGTTCGCCGACGAGCAGACCCTGGAGGCGGCCAAGCGCCGCTCCTACCAGCAGGGCGTGCTGGAGGGCCGCGAGATGGCACGGGTGTTCGCCTGGATGCGCCCCAACGACCTGATCTGGAACTACTTCGTCAACAACTACCTGCTGGGCAAGGCGCCCCCGGCATTCGACATCCTGTACTGGAACAACGACAACAGCCGCCTGCCGGCCGCGCTGCACGGCGATCTGCTGGACTTCTTCAAATTCAACCCGCTGACGCACGCCGACGGCCTCGAGGTATGCGGCACGCCGATCGACCTGAACAAGGTCACGGTGGACAGCTTCCACGTGGCCGGCAGCAACGACCACATCACCCCGTGGGACGCGGTGTACCGCTCGGCCCTGCTGCTGGGCGGCGAGCGGCGCTTCGTGCTGGCCAACAGCGGGCATGTGCAGAGCATCCTCAACCCGCCGGGCCACCCCAAGGCGCATTTTGTCGAGAACCCCAGGCTGAGCAGCGACCCGCGGGCCTGGTACCACGATGCGCAGAAGGTCGAGGGCAGCTGGTGGCCGCAGTGGCTCGACTGGATACAGGCGCGCTCCGGTGCGCAGCGCGAAACCCGCCTGTCGCTGGGCAGCGCCAATTACCCTCCCATGGACCCCGCACCCGGCACCTACGTGCTGGTGCGCTGAGCAAGAAGAACGGATGAAGACCCGCGACCGTATCCTGGAGTGCGCCCTGCACCTGTTCAATCGTCAGGGCGAGCCGAATGTCTCGACGCTGGAAATCGCCAACGAGATGGGCATCAGCCCGGGCAACCTGTACTACCACTTCCACGGCAAGGAGCCGCTGGTGCTGGGCCTGTTCGAGCGTTTCGAGGAGGAGCTGACGCCCCTGCTCGACCCGCCCCTGGAGGTGCGCCTGGATGCCGAGGACTACTGGCTGTTCCTGCACCTGATCGTGGAGCGCATGGCGCAGTACCGCTTTCTGTTCCAGGACCTGTCCAACCTTACCGGGCGCCTGCCCAAGCTGGCGCGGGGCATGCGCACCCTGCTCAATGCGCTCAAGCGCACGCTGGCGGCATTGCTGGCGAGCCTCAAGGCGCATGGGCAGGTGACCAGCGATACCCGCGCACTGGGGCAACTGGTGGAGCAGATCAGCATGACCTTGCTGTTCTCGCTGGACTACCAGCGGATTCTGGCGCGCGAGGGCGAGGTCGGGATCGTGGTGTACCAGGTGATGATGCTGGTGGCGCCGCACCTGGAAGTGGAGTCACGCCTGGCAGCGGAGCAACTGGCCCTGAGGTACCTGGAGGGCTGAGGGTCCCATCGCGGAACAAGCCCGCGCCTGCAAGGAAGGCAGTGATCCCTGTGGGAGCGGGCTTGACCCGCGATGAGGCCAGCACAGGCACCCCACATAAAAACGCCCGGCACACAGGCCGGGCGTTTTCTGTACAGCTACCTCGAGTCAGGCCTGGCTGGCCGGGCTCGAAGGTGCTGGTGCTGCCGACGCGGCTGGCGCCGCAGTGGCCGCCGGGCTTGGCGCCGGTGCCGCACTGGCACTTGGCGCTGCCGGTTTGGCCGCTGCGGGCTTGGCTGCAGCAGGCTTGGCCGGGGCTTTCTTCACCGCTGGCTTTTTCACTGCTGCCGGCTTGGCGGCAGGTTTTGCGGCAGGTTTGGCCGCCGCTTTCGCTGCAGGCTTGGCGGCTGCAGTTTTCGCCGCGGCCGGCTTGGCTGCTGGCTTGGCCGCTGCCGGTTTGGCCGCCGCAGTTTTGGCCGCAGGCTTGGCCGCCGCTTTAGGTGCTGCCTTGGCCAGTGGCTTGGCCGGCGCCTTGGCCGAGACCGACTTGACCGAGGCACCGGTCAGTTTCTCGATCTGCTTGGTCAGGGTGTCGACCTGCTGGTGCAGTGCCTTGACCTCATTGCGGCTGGGCACGCCCAGGCGCGAGATGGCACTGTTCAGGCGCTTGTCGAAAGCCTCTTCGAGTTCGCTCCACTTGCCCAGTGCGCGGTCTTTCACGTCGCCTACGCGCGAGGTCGCAGACTTGGCACTGGCCTTGGCCGAGTTGACGCTGCCCTTGGCCTGCTTTTCAGCTTTCTCACCGTCCTTGACCAGGGTTTCGAAAAGCTTGCTGCCGTCCTGATCGATCTTGGAGTAGATACCCAAACCAGCCAGCCAGATCTTGCGGGAATACTTTTCGATCCCCCCGACCCAGGAGCTGCTCTCTTTCTCAGTTGTCTTTTTGCCAGCCATCCCGCTCTCCTTATTGTTTGCGTGCGACACGATCGAGCAACAGCGTCAGCTCTTCGAGCTTGGCAGAAAGTGCCTCCACGTCATGTTTAGACGGAATGCCGATGCGATTCAAGGCGCTGGCGACCCGTGTGTCGAAAGCCTTTTCGATTTTATCCAGCTGAACTTCGACCTTGCCCTTCACGCTGCCCAGTTCCTGCCTGGCGGACTGGATCTCGCTGTTGGCGGCATCGAGTTCGTGGTCGAGACGTTTCTTGCCTTTTTTCTCCACGGTTTCGCCGGCCTTGACCAGCTCCTTGAGGTACTCGGCGCCCTCCTGCCCGACCCGGGTGTAGGCCCCCAGGCCTGCCAGCCAGATCTTGCGCGCGTAGCCGCGCACCTCGCCCAGGGCCTTGCCCGGGGCGTCGTCGATTTTCTTCAGGGTCACTTTGGCCATGCTCTGCACCTCACGCTTGAACGGAAATGGAGTTACGCCCGTGAAAGTTGGGCTTGGGCACAAAGGTAGGGGGAAAAATTAGAATCCTCACCCTAAGGGCAGGATTTGCTGTGCAGCGAAGGCCCCTGTCGCGGGTCAAGCCCGCGCCCACAGGGCCTGCAGTGAACCTGCGGGGCCGCTTGACCCTGTACAGCGGTTTCAGGCCAGGGCCTTGTCCAGGGCCCGCTCGATCTCGGCCTTGATCGTGCCGCCCATCATCGACAGCATCATCCCGAGCTTCAACTCCACCCGGATGCTGTCGTCGCCGATATCGATGCTGCCATTGGCACCGCTGCGCCTGACCTCGACCCGGTCACCGTTCCACTGCGCCTTGAGGTCGTACTCGCGGGTCAGCTTGTCCACCAGGGCTTCGGCCTTTTCCCGGGCCGCTGCGCGCCCCAGGCTGTGTTTGCGTTCGACGCTGATCTGGGTCATTCAATCAATCCTGGCTAGAAGGGCATACTCCCATTATGCCCCTGCCTCCGCCTGCGACACACCCCGCCAAGACAAATGCAGCCGCACGCCCTAGAATGGCCAGTAATTTTTTCCGGTGAAGCGATATGAACGACCAGCGCAAAGGCGAACACGCCGAACCCACCACCCACTTCGGCTACAAGGATGTCCCCGAAAGTCAGAAGGCCGAGAAAGTCGCCGAAGTCTTTCACTCGGTGGCCGCCAAGTACGACCTGATGAACGATGTGCTCTCCGGCGGCATGCACCGCCTGTGGAAGCGCTTCACCATCGAGCTGTCGGGCGTGCGCCCTGGCAACCGCGTGCTCGACATCGCCGGCGGCACCGGCGACCTGGCGCGCAAGTTCTCGCAGCTGGTCGGCCCCACCGGCCAGGTGGTACTGGCCGACATCAACGCCTCGATGCTCAAGGTCGGTCGTGACCGCCTGCTCGACAAGGGCGTGGCCGGCAACATCGAGTTCGTCCAGGCCGACGCCGAGAAGCTGCCCTTCCCCGACAACCATTTCGACTGCGTGACCATTGCCTTCGGCCTGCGCAACGTGACCCACAAGGACGACGCGATCCGCTCGATGCTGCGCGTGCTCAAGCCGGGCGGCCGCCTGCTGGTGCTGGAGTTCTCCAAGCCGACCAACAAGCTGATGTCCAAGGTCTACGATGCCTACTCGTTCGCCTTCATGCCGCTGGCCGGCAAGCTGATCACCAACGACGCGGACAGCTACCGGTACCTCGCCGAATCGATCCGCATGCACCCCGACCAGGAAACTCTCAAGGCCATGATGGTCGACGCCGGTTTCGACCGCGTCACCTACCACAACATGACCAGCGGTATCGTGGCCCTGCACCGCGGTATCAAACCCTGATGTTGCTGGCCGGGCTGCTCGCCAGCGTCGAACACGGTCTCAACCGTGTGTTGCGCATGGACAGCACTGCGCTGCCGCGCCTGGCTGCGCTCGAGGGCAAGATCATTGCCATCGACTGCCGCCAGCCGGCGCTGCAGCTGTACATCCTGCCCGGCGATGAAGGCCTGATGCTCGCCAGCCACTGGGAAACCGAGGCCGACTGCACCCTGCGTGCACCGGCCAGCAGCCTGCTGCAACTGGCCCTGAGCCAGGACAAGCCGGCGGTGCTGCACAGCCCGCAGGTGGAACTCGAAGGCGACAGCGCGGTGCTGCTCGACCTGGTCGGCGTGCTGCAGGACCTGGAGCTGGACTGGGAGTACGAACTCTCGCGCTGGCTCGGCCCGGTCGCCACCCAGCTGATCGGCGGCCACCTGCGCAGCCGCGCGCGCTGGACCCGCCAGGGCCTGGCCAGCCTCAACCAGAACCTTGGCGAATACCTGGCCGAAGAGGCCCGCACCCTGGTCGGCCAGCGCGAAGCCGAAGCGCGCTTCGCCGAGCTCGATGCCCTGAAAATCGATGTAGAACGCCTCGAGGCACGCATTGCGCGCCTTGCCCGATCCCTTGAATCCAGCGATAACGCATGAAGCTGCTTGCCGTCCGCCGTCTGTTGCGCATCCAGCGCGTCGTGATCCGCTACCGTCTCGATGACCTGCTGTTCGACCTGCCCCTGCCCTGGTGGCTGATGACCCTGCGCTTCGCCATGCCCTGGCGCTGGCTGCCGCGCAAGCCGTCGCCCCTGAGCCGTGGCGCGCGCCTGCGCCTGGCGCTGCAGGACCTGGGCCCGATCTTCATCAAGTTCGGCCAGTTGCTCTCCACCCGCCGTGACCTGCTGCCCGCCGACATCGCCGACGAGCTGATGCTGTTGCAGGACCGCGTGCCGCCCTTCGACCCGCAAAAGGCCGTGGCGCTGATCGAATCGCAGCTCGGCGCCAAGGTGGGCGAGATCTTCAGCCGCTTCGACGTCGAACCGCTGGCCTCGGCCTCGGTGGCCCAGGTGCACGCGGCGCGCCTCAAGAGCGGCGAGGAAGTGGTGGTCAAGGTGGTGCGCCCAGGCCTCAAGCCGATCATCGCGCAGGACCTGGCCTGGCTGTTCCTGATCGCCCGCGGCGCCGAGCGGGTGTCGGCCGATGCCCGCCTGCTGCACCCGGTAGAGGTGGTCAACGATTACGAGAAGACCATCTACGACGAGCTCGACCTGCTGCGCGAGGCGGCCAACGCCAGCCAGCTGCGACGCAACTTCGAAGGCTCGGAGATGATGTACGTGCCCCAGGTGTACTGGGACCTGTGCCGGCCCAAGGTGCTGGTGATGGAGCGAATCTATGGCGTGCAGGTCACTGACCTTGCCACCCTGGCCGACCAGCGCACCGACATGAAGCTGCTGGCCGAGCGCGGCGTCGAGATCTTCTTCACCCAGGTGTTTCGCGACAGCTTCTTCCACGCCGACATGCACCCGGGCAACATCTTCGTCAGCACCGTCAAGCCGTGGAGCCCGCAGTACATCGCGATCGACTGCGGCATCGTGGGCAGCCTCACCCCCGAGGACCAGGACTACCTGGCACGCAACCTGTTCGCCTTCTTCAAGCGTGACTACCGTCGCGTGGCCCAGTTGCACATCGACTCGGGCTGGGTACCGGCGCAGACCAAGCTCAACGAATTCGAGGCGGCGATCCGCACCGTGTGCGAGCCGATCTTCGAAAAACCGTTAAAGGATATTTCCTTCGGCCAGGTGCTGATGCGCCTGTTCCAGACCGCGCGGCGCTTCAACATGGAAGTGCAGCCGCAACTGGTGCTGCTGCAGAAGACCCTGCTCAACATCGAAGGCCTGGGCCGTCAGCTGTACCCTGACCTGGACCTGTGGAGCACCGCCCAGCCGTTTCTGGAGCGCTGGATGCGCGAGCGGGTCAGCCCGAAAAACGTGCTGCAGAACCTGCACAGCCAGGTCGAGCAACTGCCGCACCTGGCCGGCATGACCCGCGACCTGCTCGAACGCATGTCGCAACCGCACCTGAACGACCCGCCGCCACCCTGGCAGCAGCGCGATCGCTGGGCCCTGCGCCTGCTCGGTGCCGGCCTGCTGGCGGGCGGCGCTACCCTCGCCGCAGGCGCTGTGAGCCTCAGCGCCCCGGCAGCCTGGCCGGCCTGGCTGATGCTGGCCGGGGGCCTTTACCTGATCGTGCGCCGATAGCCAGCCTGCTGCGTGGCTGGCACACTAGCAGGTGGCATCGGTGCGGGACCGTGGCCTATTTTGGAGTCGAACATGAAAGACTGGCTGGACGAGATCAACTGGAACAGCGATGGCCTGGTACCGGCGATCGCCCAGGACCACAAGACCGGGCGCGTGCTGATGATGGCCTGGATGAACCGCGAGGCCCTGAGCCTGACTGCCGCCGAGCAGCGCGCCATCTACTGGTCGCGTTCGCGTGGCAAACTGTGGCGCAAGGGCGAAGAGTCCGGCCACGTGCAGAAGCTGCATGAAATGCGCCTGGACTGCGACGCCGACGTGATCATCCTGATGGTCGAGCAACTGGGCCACATCGCCTGCCATACCGGCCGTGAAAGCTGCTTCTACCGCGTGTACGAGAACGGCGCGTGGAAGACCGTCGACCCGGTACTCAAAGACCCGCATGCCATCTACAGCGCAGGACACTGACATGAGCGACACCCTGATCCGCCTGGCCGAAGTGCTCGAATCGCGCAAGGGCGCGGCCCCCGACACCTCGTACGTGGCCAGCCTGTACCACAAGGGCCTGAACAAGATCCTGGAAAAGGTCGGCGAGGAATCGGTCGAGACCATCATCGCCGCCAAGGACGCCGCCGTCAGTGGCGAATGCAGCGATGTCATCTACGAGACCGCCGACCTGTGGTTCCATAGCATGGTCATGCTCGCCGCCCTGGGCCAGCACCCGCAGGCCGTGCTGGACGAACTGGACCGCCGCTTCGGCCTGTCCGGGCACGACGAGAAGGCCGCCCGCCAGCCGTCGGCCTAACGAATTCAATCGAGGATTGCACCATGGGTATTTTTGACTGGAAACACTGGATCGTCCTGCTGGTGGTGGTTGTACTGGTGTTCGGTACCAAGAAACTGAAAAACCTGGGCAGCGACCTGGGCGAATCGATCAAGGGCTTCAAGAAGGCCATGAACGAAGAGGAAGACAAGCCGGAGCAGCCCACCGTACAGCCTGCCCAGCCGACCCCGCCGCCCGCCGCTGCACCGCTGAACCAGCCGCAGACCTTCGATGGCCAGGCGCACAAGGTCGAAGAGCCGACCAGGAAAGAGTGAACACATGTTCGGGATCAGCTTCAGTGAGTTGTTGCTTGTCGGCCTGGTGGCCCTGCTGGTGCTCGGCCCCGAGCGCCTGCCGGGCGCTGCGCGTACCGCCGGGCTGTGGATCGGCCGACTGAAACGCAGCTTCAACGCGATCAAGAACGAGGTGGAGCGCGAGATCGGTGCCGACGATATCCGGCGCCAGCTGCACAACGAGCACATCCTCTCCATGGAGCAGGAAGCCCGGCGCATCCTCAACCCGCAATCGGTACAGCCCGATCCGGCGCACACCCCCGGCGCGGAGCCAGCCGCCACCGCCACCGAGGCTGCGCCGGCGCCTGCACCAGAACCTGTGACTGCACCGACACCTGCACCTGCCGTCGAAGCAGCACCGCCCACCGAACCGACACAGCCGCCGCGAGCCCCATGAGCGAAATCCCGGAAAACGACCAGCCGATGCCGCTGGTCTCGCACCTTACCGAGCTGCGCACGCGCCTGTTGCGCTGCGTCGCGGTCATCTTCGTGATCTTCGCCGGCCTGTTCGCCTTCGCCCAGCAGATCTACACCCTGGTTTCGGCACCGTTGCGCGCCCACCTGCCGGCCAACGCCACGATGATCGCCACCGACGTGGCCTCGCCGTTCCTCACGCCATTCAAGCTGACCATGATCGTCTCGCTGTTCCTGGCGATCCCGGTGATCCTGCACCAGATCTGGGGGTTCATCGCCCCCGGCCTGTACCGCCATGAAAAACGCATCGCAGTGCCGTTGCTGGTGTCGAGCATCTTCCTGTTCTATGCCGGCATGGCCTTCGCGTACTTCCTGGTGTTCCCGCTGATCTTCGGTTTCTTCGCCAGCGCCACGCCCGAAGGCGTGTCGATGATGACCGACATCGCCAGCTACCTCGACTTCGTCATGACCCTGTTCTTCGCCTTCGGCGTGGCCTTCGAGATCCCGGTGGCGGTGATCCTGCTGGTGTGGATCGGCGTGGTCGACGTGAAGTACCTGAAGAAGATCCGCCCCTACGTCATCATCGGCTGCTTCGTGGTCGGCATGGTGCTGACCCCGCCGGACATCTTCTCGCAGACCCTGCTGGCCGTGCCGATGTGGTTGCTGTTCGAAGTCGGCGTGCTGTTCGGCGGGCTGATCCGCAAGCGCAGTGCCCCGGTGCAGGCCGACGAGCCTGACGACCAGCCGCCAGCCACCCAGCCGTGAACCTGCTGCTGCTCGAGGAGGCCGACTTCGTCGCGGCCGACCGTGTGGTGCTGGGCGACCGGCGCTTTACCCACATGCAGGAGATCCACCGCGTGGCGGTGGGCGACACTTTGCGCGTGGGACGCCTGGGGGGGCTGATGGGGCAGGCCGTGGTGCTGCGCCTGGAGGGCCATGAAGCCGAACTGTCGGTCGAGTTCACCCAGCCGCCGCCGGCCAAGCTGCCGCTGACCCTGGTGCTGGCCCTGCCGCGCCCGAAGATGCTGCGCCGGGTGTTCCAGACCGTGGCCACCATGGGCGTGGGCAAGCTCATCCTGGTCAACAGCTACCGGGTCGAGAAGAGCTTCTGGCAAACCCCCTTCCTGGAGCCTGCGGCAATCCGCGAGCAACTGGTGCTGGGCCTGGAGCAGGCGCGCGACACCGTGCTGCCCGAGGTGGTGATCGAGAAGCGCTTCAAGCCCTTCGTCGAAGATCGCCTGCCAGCGATTGCCGAGGGTACCCTGGGCCTGGTCGGCCACCCAGGCAACCACCCGCCCTGCCCGCGCGCATTGACCGAGCCGGTGACCCTGGCGATCGGCCCGGAAGGTGGCTGGATCCCGTATGAGGTCGAGCTGCTGGGCAAGGCCGGGCTGAACCCGGTACAGCTGGGCGAGCGCATCCTGCGCGTGGAGACGGCGGTCACCGCCCTGCTGGCGCGGTTGTTCTAGCACCGCGTCCGCTGCTGTGCGTAGGAGCCGGCCTTGCCGGCGACGCCTTTCATACACACCTTCAGTTTTGTGACCCCAGGCCGATGCATTGGCCACAGACCACGCATCCGCCCCCGCCTGACCGCAATGGAGTCACCCCATGTACCGTTGGTTCGCCCACCATCTGGGCAATTTTAGCGTCACGCTCAAACTCGGCATCGGCTTCGGCACCGTGTTGCTGCTGACCCTGCTGATCGCACTCACCGGTTGGCAGGGGCTCAACGGTGTCACCCAGCGCGGCGACACCCTGGGCGAGATTTCCCGGATTCACCAGATCACCCAGGACCTGCGCATCGCCCGCCAGACCTATGAGCACAAACGCGATGCTGCCAGCGCCGACGCGGTAGAGAACGCCCTGGTAGAGCTGGATCGCCAGCTCAAGAACGTGGAACAGCACATACCGCCCAGCGAAAACGGCGACCGCCTGCAACGCCAGAACGAGGCGGTTGCCCAGTACCAGCGCGCCTTCGCCGACCTCAAGCAGGCGGCCCAGGCCCGCGAGGCCAGCCGTGCGACCATGAGCAGCAGCGCGGAAAAGACCGCCGCATCGCTGGATCAGGTAGAGCGCGGGCTGCTGCAAGGCGGCGATATCCAGACCTTCAACAGCGCCGTGCAGGCCAAGGCGCTGATGCTGCAGGCCCGCTTCCACGTGCGTGGCTACATCTTCAGCGGGCAGGCCGAGCTACAGCAGACCGCCCTGCAGGCCATCGACCAGGCCCTGAGCGTCATCCGCAGCCTGCCGGCCAAGGTGCCGGCCGAGCATGCCGATGCCCTGGCCGCCGCCACCCAGGCGCTGGCCACCTACCGCAACGCGGTGGAGCAGTTCAGCCAGTCCCAGGCCGCCAATGACGCGGCCCTGCAGCACATGGCCGAACAGGGCACGCTGCTGATCGACCTGAGCCAGCAGATGAGCCGCAGCCTCACCCAACTGCGCGACGACGAATCGCAGCACGCCCAGTCGATGCTGGCCCTGGCCACGGCGCTGGCGCTGTTCTTCGGCATCCTCGCCTCGTGGGCCATCACCCGCCAGATCGTCGTACCCCTGCGCCACACCCTCGGCGCCGTGGACCGCATCGCCAGCGGCGACCTGCGCCACGACCTGCGCGTGGAGCGCAGCGACGAACTCGGCCAGTTGCAGCACAGCATGCAGCGCATGACCGTGAACCTGCGCCAGCTGATCGGCGGTATCGGCGATGGTGTCACCCAGATCGCCAGCGCCGCCGAGCAGCTCTCGGCCGTCACCGAGCAGACCAGCGCCGGGGTCAACAATCAAAAGGTCGAGACCGACCAGGTGGCCACGGCCATGAACGAGATGGCCGCCACCGTGCAGGAAGTGGCGCGCAACGCCGAAGAGGCCTCGGAGGCGGCGCAGATGGCCGACCAGCAGGCCCGCGAAGGCGACCGCGTGGTGGGCGAGGCCATCGACCAGATCGAGCGCCTGGCCGCCGAGGTGGAACACTCCAGCGAAGCCATGGGTCAGCTCAAGGCCGAAAGCGCCAAGATCGGCAGCGTGCTCGACGTGATCAAGTCGGTGGCCCAGCAGACCAACCTGCTGGCCCTCAACGCCGCCATCGAGGCCGCTCGTGCCGGTGAGGCCGGGCGCGGTTTCGCGGTGGTTGCCGATGAAGTGCGCAGCCTGGCCCAGCGCACACAGCAATCGACCGAAGAGATCGAGGAGCTGATCGCCGGCCTGCAGAACGGCACCCAGCAGGTCGCCACGGTGATGGACAACAGCCGCAGCCTGACCGGCAGCAGCGTCGAGCTGACCCGCCGCGCCGGCACCTCGCTGGAAACCATTACCCGCACCGTGTCCTCGATCCAGGCCATGAACCAGCAGATCGCCGCCGCTGCCGAGCAGCAGAGCGCAGTGGCCGAAGAGATCAACCGCAGCGTGATGACGGTGCGCGATGTGTCCGACCAGACCAGCGCCGCCAGCGAAGAGACCGCCGCCTCCAGCGTCGAGCTGGCGCGCCTGGGCACCCACCTGCAGACCCTGGTCGCCCGCTTCAGCCTGTAACCCCCCACCCTGCCGGCAGCGGCGTTGATCGCTGCCGGTGTCCGGCCCCCTGTGGCCGTCGAACAAATAGCGAAAAGTCCTACAGCGTTTGCAGGTCCAGACCTTGGCGCTCCAGCCGATGCGTTCGCATTGGCGCACCCACGGGTGCGTCTGAACCTCGTACCTGGAGAGCCACCATGCTTGTGACGATGAATCGGATGCTGGGCAACCTGAGCATTCAACTGAAACTGGCCCTGGGCTTTGCCCTGGTTCTGTTGCTGACGCTGGGTATCGCCCTGATCGGCTGGACCACCCTGGAAGACCTTGCCGACCGCAGCGACAAGCTCACCGACATCGGGGCGGTGAACAAGGAGATCCAGGATGTGCGCAACCAGCGGCTGGTCTACGAGCGCAACCTTGAGCCTGCCGTCGGCCAGCAGATGGACAAGGAGCTGGACGACGTGGCCGAGCGCCTGGCCTACCTGCAGCGGCGCCTCAACGTGCCGGCCAACCTTGCCCGGGTACAACGCCAGGAAAACACCCTCGACCAGTACCGGCGCACCTTCGCCGAGCTGCAGACCACGGTGCAGGCGCGCCAGCAGGCACGCGACGCCCTGGGCAGCAGCGCCGAACGCGCGGTGGTGCTGCTGGCGCCAGTCGGGCAGGCCCTGCGCGAGCGTGCCGACTTCAGCGCCTACGCCAGCCTGGTGACGGTGGACCAGCAGATCCAGCAGGCCCGCTTTCACCTGCGCGGCTACACCTACAGCGGCCGCGCCGAATTCGAGGCACCGGCACTGGCCGCCATCGACCAGGCGGCCAGCCAGCTTGACGCACTGCCCGACAGGCTACCGAGCACCTATCGCGACACCTTGCGTGCCGCCGCGGGGGCACTGGCCGACTACCGCGCCGCCGTGCTCGACTTCAGCGCGGCGCGCAGCGCCAGCGACTCGGCCCTGCAGCACCTGGCACAGCTGGGCGACAGCCTGCTGGCGGTGAGCGACGAGCTGACCCAGTCGCAGACCGAGCTGGTCGACCAGCAGGCCCTGCAGGCACGCTACAACCTGGGCCTGGCGATCGCCATTGCGCTGCTGCTGGGCATCGCGGCCGCATGGGTGATCACCCGCCAGATCACCACGCCCCTGCAGCAGACCCTGCGCCTGGTCGAACGGGTGGCCGGCGGCGACCTGAGCCAGACCCTGGTGGCCGAGCGACGCGACGAGCTGGGCGAGCTGCAGCGTGCGATGCAGCGCATGACCGTGAGCCTGCGCGAGCTGGTCGGTGGCATCGGCGAGGGCGTGACCCAGATCGCCAGCGCCGCCGAGCAGCTCTCGGCCGTGACCGAGCAGACCAGCAGCGGGGTCGGCACGCAGAAGGTCGAAACCGACCAGGTGGCCACTGCCATGCATGAAATGGCCGCTACCGTGCAGGATGTGGCGCGCAATGCCGAGCAGGCCAGCGAGGCCGCCACCCTGGCCGACCAGCAGGCCGGCGAAGGCGATCGGGTGGTCAGCGAGGCCATCGACGAGATCGAGCGCCTGGCGGCGGCGGTCGACCACTCCGGCGAAGCCATGGCCCAGCTCAAGGCCGAAAGCGACAAGATCGGCAGCGTGCTCGACGTGATCAAGTCGGTAGCCCAGCAGACCAACCTGCTGGCGCTCAACGCGGCCATCGAGGCCGCCCGCGCCGGCGAGGCCGGGCGCGGCTTCGCCGTGGTCGCCGACGAGGTACGCGGCCTGGCCCGACGCACCCAGCAATCCACCGAAGAGATCGAAGGCCTGATCGCCGGCCTGCACCGCGGCACCTCCGAGGTCGCCGGGATTCTGGACAACAGCCGCGAGCTGACCCTGAGCAGCGTCGAGCTGACCCGGCGCGCCGGCACCTCGCTGGCCACCATCAGCACCACGGTGTCGTCGATCCAGGCGATGAACCAGCAGATTGCGGCCGCGGCCGAACAGCAAAGTGCAGTGGCCGAGGAAATCAACCGCAGCGTGATCAACGTGCGCGACGTGTCCGACCAGACCAGCGCCGCCAGCGAAGAGACCGCGGCCTCCAGCATCGAGCTGGCACGCCTGGGGGTTCAATTGCAGGCGCTGGTCGGGCGCTTCCAGCTCTAGGTGGAATTTTCCGCCTGCAAGATGGGAATTTTCCTACAGCATTTGCAGGTCCAGCTTGGCCTCCAGTGGCCGATGAGCACAGGTAGCTGCGCCCGACACTATCCAGGCGCTACATCCCTCATTTCACTGGAGAACCGTCATGTTCGCACCTTTGTACCGGATGCTTGGCAACCTGAGCGTCAGGCTCAAGCTGGCCCTGGGATTTGCCAGCGTCCTGCTGCTGACGCTGGCGACCACCCTGGGCGGCTGGCATGCACTGAACGAATCCATCGACAGCTCGCAGCGCCTCACCCAGATTGCCGCGATCAACGACCTGAGCAAGGACCTGCGTGCCGAGCGTATCACCTACCGGGTGCTGGCGGACGACGAGAGCAGGCGCAGGATCAGCGCGACCCTGACCGAACTGGAGCGCCTGCTGCAGAGCATGCTGGGGCAGTTCGACGATGCGGCCGACCGCCAGGTGATCACGGCCAATCAGCAGGTGGTCGGCCAGTTCGTGCGCGACTTCGACACCTTGCAGCAGGCCGTCGGCACGCGCCATACGCACGAAACCGCCCTGCGTGAACAGGAGCAGCGCCTGCTCGACGGCATCGACACGCTGGAGCAGAAGACCCTGCTGGGCGAGCGCCAGGGCAGCGAACGGCAGGCCTCGGAGCAGCGCCTGTTCGCAACGCTTGCACGACACATCGAGACCGCCGGCCAGCAAAGCCGCGCCCCGGCCTATACCTTCAGCCCGCTGAGTGCCTTCGAGCAGGTGGGTGCCAGCGCGCTCGGCGCCGCCCAGGCCAGCCTGGCCGATCTGAGGCGCAACCTGCCGCCCAGCGACCTGCAGGCCACTACCGCCGCGCTCGCCAGCTATGTGCAGTTGCTGGACCGCTACCGCCAGGCCGCCATTGCGGTAGAGCAGCTTCAGGGCGGGCTGGAGACCATGGGCAACCAGCTGCGCGATGCCAGTCGCGTACTGACCCGACACCAGATCCAGCTGCGCGACGAAGAAGCCCTCGAGGCACGCAGCATGCTCAGCGTCATCGCCTTGCTGGCGCTGGTACTCGGCAGCCTGGCCGCGTGGCTGATCACGCGCCAGATCACCGAACCGCTCAGACGCACCCTGCAAGCGGCGCAATGCATCGCCAAGGGCGACCTGCGCAGCGACCTGCGGGTATCACGCCAGGATGAGCTGGGGCAGTTGCAGAACAGCATGCAGCAGATGGCCCTGAGCCTGCGCGAGCTGATCGGTGGCATCGGCCAGGGCACCGGCCAGTTGACCGCTGCGGTGGGCGAGCTATCGAGTGTCGCCGAGCGCACCCAGCTGATGACCGGCAACCAGAAGGACGAGACCGACCAGGTGGCCACCGCGATGAACGAGATGGCCGCCACGGTACTGGAGGTGGCGCGCAACGCCGAGTTCGCCTCGGCGGCAGCCACTGCCGCAGACAGCCAGGCGCGCGAAGGCAACCAGGTGGTCAACGACGCCATCGGGCAGATCGAGCAGTTGGCCAGGCAGGTGGAGGAGTCGATCCTGGCCATGCAGCAGCTGGCCCAGGAGAGCGAGCGTATCGGCAGCATCCTGGATGTGATCAAGTCGGTTTCGTCGCAGACCAACCTGCTGGCGCTCAATGCCGCCATCGAGGCTGCGCGGGCGGGCGAGGCCGGGCGTGGTTTTGCGGTGGTGGCCGATGAAGTGCGCGGCCTGGCCCAGCGTACCCAGCAGTCCACCGGGGAGATCGAGGAGCTGATCGGCAACCTGCACAGTGGTACGGCGCAGGTGGTGCACCTGCTCGACAGCAGCCGCGACCTGAGCCGCGACAGCGTCGAACTGAGCCGGCGGGCGGGCGCGGCGCTGGGGCAGATCACCGAGACAGTGTCGAGCATCCAGGGCATGAACCAGCAGATCGCCACGGCCAGTGAAGAGCAGAGCTCGGTGGCCGAGGAGATCAACCGCAATGTGATGACGGTGAGAGATATTGCCGATCAGACGACCACGGCGAGCCAGCAGACTGCGGCGTCGAGCGTGGAGCTGGCGCGGCTGGGGGGGCAGTTGCAGACGTTGGTCGGGCGGTTCAGCCTGTAACGGCCTCTTCGCCAGCAAGGCTGGCTCCTGCAGGTGCGGCGAAACCCTGCAGGAGCCAGCCTTGCTGGCGAAGGCCACGCTGCGGTTACAGCACCTGGCGCAGGAACGCCTGGGCTCGTGGGTCCTTCGGCGCAGTGAAGAACGCCTCCGGTGGCGAATCTTCCAGCAACTTGCCATGGTCGAAGAACAGCACGCGGTCCGCCACTTCCCGGGCAAAGCCCATTTCGTGGGTCACACAGACCATGGTCATGCCTTCCAGGGCCAGGGTCTTCATCACGTCCAGCACCTCGCCAACCATCTCCGGGTCCAGCGCCGAGGTCGGCTCGTCGAACAGCATCACCTTCGGCTCCATCGCCAGCGCACGGGCAATCGCCACGCGCTGTTGCTGGCCACCAGACAGGCGCGAGGGAAACTCGTTGGCCTTCTGCGCAATGCCCACCTTCTCCAGCAACGCACGCGCCTTGGCCTCACGCTCGGCCTTGCCACGCTTGCGCACCACCTTCTGCGCCAGGCACAGGTTCTCCAGCACGGTCATGTGCGGGAACAGGTTGAAGTGCTGGAACACCATGCCGACTTCACGCCGGTAGGCATTCACGTCGGTCTTCGGGTCGGCCAGTTGCAGGCCGTCGATGGCCACGGTGCCCTCGTCGAACGTTTCCAGGCCGTTGAGGCAGCGCAGGAAGGTCGATTTGCCCGAGCCCGACGGGCCCAGCACCACCAGCACTTCGCCCTTGGCCACGTCGGTACTGACGTGATCCACCGCACGCACCACCTGCCCACGGGTGTCGAAGACTTTTACCAGGTCACGGACTTCAATCACTTTGCGCAAGCCTCCGCTCGAGCCGGCTGGCGAAATGCGACAGCGGCAGGTTGATCAGCAGGTACAGCCCGGCGACGCAGAACCAGATCTCGAACGTGGAGAACGAGGTGGTGATCGCCTCGCGGCCACTCTTGGTCAGTTCGGTGATGGCGATCACCGACACCAGCGAGGTGTCCTTGACCAGGCTGATGAACTGCCCGGCCAGCGGCGGCAGCACGCGCTTGAACGCCTGCGGCAATACCACGTGGCGCATCGACTGGCCGGCGCTCAGGCCCAGCGAACGGGCCGCCTCGCCCTGGCCGCGGGCAATCGACTGCACCCCGGCGCGCACGATCTCGGCGACATAGGCGCCGGTGAACAGCGCCAGTGCCGCCACCCCGGCAAACTCGCGGGACAGGTTGAGCACGGTGCCGATGAAGAAGTAGAAGATGAAGATCTGCACCAGCAGCGGCGTGCCGCGCACCAGCTCCACATACACCGTCGACAGGTCGCGCAGGGTCGGGTTGCTGGACAACCGGCACAGGCCGGCGAACAGGCCGATCACCAACCCCAGCACCCCCGCCGCCACCGAGATCCACAAGGTGGTGAACAGGCCCCAGGCCAGCGGCCCGGCGGCCCACTGGTGAGTCACGCCGATCAGGTCGCCCTCGGCCACGTCGTCGCCACGGTCCATCTGCAGGCTGGCCTGCTCGACGTTCAGCACCTGTTCGGCGCCGCTCTCGTCACGCAAGGTGACGCGGGCCATGTCGCCCTTGCGCTCGATCGCCTCGATCACGCCGTTTTCGGCGGCGCGCTGGGCAACTTCGGCCTGATAGGCAAAGTACTGCGGCACACGGTTCCAGCGCCACTCGTAGGAGATCACCGAGGTTGCGTAATACAGGCTCAGCGCCAGGCCGATCAGGACCAGCGCCGTCAGCCCATGCCAGGGCCACTGGGCTTTCTTGTGTTTGATCACGGGGGTACTTCCGTAAAAGCGAACGCGCAGGGCCAGCCTGCGCGTCGGGTTTCGAACCGGGCGTGGGGCCGCGGCCTTATTCCATGTCCTTCAGCCAGGCGGTGTCCTTGAACCACTTGTCGTGGATTCGATCGTAGGTGCCGTCGTGCTTGATCTGGTGCAGGAAGTTGTTGATGAAGTTCAGGCTGTCGTAGTCGCCCTTCTTCAGGCCGAAGGCCAGCGGTTCGAAGGTGAACGGCTCGTCGAGGAACAGCAGCTTGCCGGCGCCGGCCTTGTTCACTGCCACCACGTTGTACGGGGCGTCGTAGACGAACGCGTCGGCCTTGCCGTTGACCACGTCCATCACCGCTTCCTGCTCGTTGTCGTAGCCGTGGTACTTGGCCTTGCCGATCAGCTTCTTGGCGACCATTTCACCGGTGGTGCCGAGCTTGGAGGTCAGGCGGTACTTCTCGTTGTTCAGGTCCTTGTAGGTCTTGATCTCGCCGGCCAGCTCCTTGCGGATCAGCAGGGTCTGACCGACCACGATGAAGGGTTCGCTGAAGTTGAGCTTGAGGTTGCGCTCCTGGGTCAGGGTCATGCCGCTGCCGATCATGTCGAACTTGTCGGTCATCAGGGCCGGGATGATGCCGTCGTAGGCGGTGGAGACGGTTTCCAGCTTGACGCCCATGGACTTGGCCATGGCCTTGAGGATATCGACTTCGAAGCCGATGATCTCGCCACGCTTGTTGGTCATCTGGAATGGCATGTAGGTAGGGTCCATGCCTACGCGCAAGGTGCCGCGCTTGACCGCGTCATCGATGGCGCCGGCTGCCTGTGCAGCGTTCACCGTCATCAGTGCCGCGACGCCGATCATCAGCATCGACAGATACTTTTTCATCATCACCAGATCCCCCAGCAGGAAAACTTCGAGTTTTATTATCGGGGGGGATGCTAACGCATGGGGGGCGTTGTTGGTATCAGAAAAAGGAGTGAAACATCGCCGGCAAAGCCGGCTCCTACAACGGCACGGATGACCTGTAGGAGCCAGCGTTGCTGACGAAGGGGCCCGCAGATCAGGCCCCGGCGAGTGCTGCCTGCCCCTCGTGCTGCGGGTGCAGCGGCAACAGCGGCGAGTGCGGGTCGTTGGCAATCGACTCACGCCACACATCCAGCCAGGCGCGGTTGTCTTCGGCCCACACGCGGCTGTGCAGCCGTGCCAGGGCGACCGGGTCGCTGAGCAGCGCCAGGCGCGTGGCGCCATCCAGCGCGGCCGGGCCGACTTCCAGGGCCTTGGCGATGCGCTCGGCGCGGTTGCGCTCGACCACCTCCGCCACGCCATGGCGCGCGGTCGCCAGGGCACAGGCCAGGGCGTTCTGTTGCGGGTCGACCACGGCCCGCACAAAACCGTCCTTCAGCGCATGCCAGCGGTTTTCGTGGGTGTACTGGTCGGTGGCCAGCAGTTCCTGCGGCGTGGCGTATTCCTCAGGGATCAGGAACAGCTTCTCGTCCTTGGCGCGCAGGCCCAGGTTGGTGCGGCTGGAAATCACCGACACCGGGATCGACAGCATCAGCGAGCCCACGATCGGCACCAGCCACCACAGGAAGCTCGGGTTCAGCCACGCCACCAGCAGCGCCCAGGCCACGCCCAGCAGGGTCTGCGGGCCATGCCGGCGCACCGCTTCGCTCCACGGGGTGGAGTCGTCGTCACGCTGTGGCGAGTTCCAGGTCGCGGCCCAGCCCAGGAACGCGGCCAGCACGAAGCGGGTGTGGAAGATCATGCGTACCGGCGCCAGCAGCATGGAGAACAGCATCTCCAGCAGCATCGACAGGGTGACCTTGATGCGCCCGCCGAACTCCTTGGCACCCTTGGCCCAGATCAGGATGATGCTCAGCAGCTTGGGCAGGAACAGCAGCACGATGGTGGTGGAGAACAGCGCGATGGCTTTTTCCGGGTGCCACTGCGGCCACAGCGGGTAGAGCTGACGCGGTTCGAGGAAGTACTGCGGCTCCATCAGGGTGTTGGTCGCCAGCAGCGCGGTCGACAGCACCAGGAAGAAGAACCACAGCGGCGCCGACAGGTACGACATCACCCCGGTGAGGAACACCGCACGGTGCACCGGGTGCATGCCCTTGACCAGGAACAGGCGGAAGTTCATCAGGTTGCCGTGGCACCAGCGCCGATCGCGCTTGAGCTCGTCGAGCAGGTTGGGCGGCAACTCTTCATAGCTGCCCGGCAGGTCATAGGCGATCCACACGCCCCAGCCGGCACGGCGCATCAATGCGGCTTCGACGAAGTCGTGGGACAGGATCGCACCGGCGAAGGCGCCCTTGCCCGGCAACGGCGCCAGGGCGCAGTGCTCGATGAAGGGTTTCATGCGGATGATCGCGTTGTGGCCCCAGTAGTGCGATTCGCCCAGCTGCCAGAAGTGCAGGCCGGCGGTGAACAGCGGGCCGTACACCCGGGTGGCGAACTGCTGCATGCGCGCATACAGGGTATCCATGCCCGACGCCTTGGGCGCGGTCTGGATGATCCCGGCGTCGGGGTTGGCTTCCATCAGCCGCACCAGGCTGGTGAGGCATTCGCCGCTCATCACGCTGTCGGCGTCGAGTACCACCATGTAACGGTAGTCCGCGCCCCAGCGACGGCAGAAGTCGTCGAGGTTGCCGCTCTTGCGTTTGACCCGGCGACGACGGCGACGGTAGAAGATGCGCCCGAAGCCCTTGGCCTCACGGCATACGTCCAGCCAGGCCTGCTGTTCGGCCACGGCGATGTCGGTGTCGTTGGTGTCGCTGAGCACGAAGAAGTCGAAGCGGTCCAGGTTGCCCGTGGCCGCCACCGACTCGAAGGTCGCACGCAGGCCGGCGAACACCCGGGCCACGTCTTCGTTGCAGATCGGCATCACCAGTGCGGTTCGCGCCCCGGCCTCGATCGGTTCGTTGCCGGCGCTGCTGCCAGAGATCCGGTACTTGTCACGCCCGGTGAGCAGTTCCAGAAAGCCCATCAGCGCGGTCCAGAAACCGGCCGACACCCAGCAGAACAGAATGCCGAACAGGATCAGGATGCTGGTCTGCAGCGCATACGGCCACACCTGGGTGACGGTCTGCATGAACGACTGGTGCATGATTTCGTCGAGGTCGACGAACGACCAGCCCTGGTACGGCAGGATGCCCTTCATGTACCAGCCGGCGACCACGGTCTGGCCGAGCATCAACGCCAGCAGGATGTAGCGGCGCATCGAACCCACCCAGCGCCAGCGCGCCTTGGGCAGCTCGCGCTGTTCAGGCGCCGGCGCGTTGGTACGTCCGGTGACCCGGCGCCAGGCGCGCACCAGGATGTTGGTGCGCCATGGCTCGGGGATCACCCGGGTGCGGTGGATCGGCGGGGTGGCCTTCAGGCACACCCGGCCACTGGCGTCGAGGGCGAGCATCTCGGCCTCTTCCAGTTCCGCAGCGCTGTCCAGGGTCAGGCGGCTGCCCACCGAACCCTGTACCGAACCGTTTTCACCCACCGGCGGCTGCGCCGACAGGCGTCGGTGCAGCTCGCTGAACGAATTGCAGCTGGCCAGTTCGGCGCGCTGCTCGTCGCTCAGGGGCAGATGGGCCAGGTACTCGCCAAGCGATTCCGGCCTTTGTGAAGAGTTACTCATCGGCAGGCAACTGATAGCTCCAGGTCTCGGTCAACACCTGTTCGGTGGTGGCCGGTGTCCCGGTGGTGGTCGCCGCATCGGCGGCTGGCGGCTGGGCAGGTTTTTCCTGCTTGGCGTGCTTGGCAGCGGCCTTGTCCTGCTTGGCAGGCTTGGCCGGCTTGGGCTGTTCGACCGGCACGTCGCGCAGCAGCGCGGCGCGCATTTCGGTGGCCTTGCTCGGGTCTTTGACCTTCAGGCGCAGGGTCAGGCGCCAGCCCTTGATCTCGGGGTTGTAGCGCAGGTTGTTCTCGACCACTTCGGCGTTGTCGTCGGTGGTCACCTGGCTGCGCACGTTGGCATCTTCCGGCAGGGCGGCCAGCACCGGGCCCTCGAAGTCGACCAGGAAGGCGATGCTGCCATCGGGCTGGCGGATCAGGTTGGACTGCTTGACGTCACCGGTGGAGCGCAGGGTCTGCTTGACCCAGCCCAGGTTCGGCGAGTGGAACTCGGACTCGTCGATGGTCCAGTGCAGGCGGTAGTTGAATTCGGATGCCACACCGGGCTCAGGCAGTTTTTCCGGGCTCCAGAAGGCCACGATGTTGTCGTTGGTCTCGTCGGCGGTCGGGATCTCGACCAGGTCGACGGTGCCCTTGCCCCAGTCGCCGCTCGGCTCGATCCAGGCGCTCGGGCGCTTCTGGTAGTTGTCGTCGAGGTCTTCGAACTGGCTGAACTCGCGCTGGCGCTGCAGCAGGCCGAACCCACGCGGGTTCTCGACGCTGAAGTTGCTCACGGCCAGGTGCTTGGGGTTGTTGAGCGGGCGCCACAGCCATTCGCCGTTGGCCGCATGGATCGACAGGCCTTCGGAGTCGTGCAGCGCAGGGCGGTAGTTGGGCACCTTGGACGGCTGGTTGCCGCCGAACAGGAACATGCTGGTCAGCGGGGCGATGCCCAGGCGGCTGACGTGGTCACGCAGGTACACCCTGGACTTGACGTCGACGATGGTGTCGGTGCCCGGGCGCAGGGTCAGCTTGTAGGCGCCGGTGGAGCGCGGCGAATCGAGCAGCGCGTAGATCACCAGGTGCTTGTCGGTCGGCTTGGGCTTCTCGACCCAGAACTCGGTGAAGCGCGGGAACTCCTCGCCCGACGGCAGCGCGGTGTCGATGGCCAGGCCACGGGCCGACAGGCCATACACATGGCCCTTGCCGACCACGCGGAAATAGCTGGCGCCAAGCAGGGTCATGATTTCATCCTGCTTGTCGGCTTTGTTGATCGGGTACAGCACGCGAAAGCCGGCGTAGCCGAGCTTGTCGGTGGCCTTGGGGTCGAACTGCACGTCGCCGAAGTCGAAGCGGCTCGGGTCGTACTTGATCTCCTGCACCTTGTTGGCGGTGACTTCGTTGATGCGCACCGGCGTGTCGAAGTGCATGCCCTGGTGGTAGAACGACAGCTTGAACGGGGTCTTGTCCTGGGCCCACTCGGCCTTGTCCTGCAGGAAGCGGATCTTCTGGTAGTCGCCGTACTTCATGTCACGGAACACGGCCGGCAGGTTGCTCTTGGGTGCTTCGTACTTCTGCCCGGCCAGGTCTTTGGCCTTGGCTGCCACGTCGTCGAGGTTGAACGCCCAGAGCTGGCCCGCGCTGAGCAGGCAGACCAGTGCAGAGGCTGCCACGAAGGCCTTGCGCAGCCGATTGGCGGAAGTTCTTGGTGCATTACAGGGACTTACAATCACGAGCAACCCTCGCCGAAAACAGATCAAAGAACCAACGGCCAGCGACGTATGCCGGGTTGGCGAGCACTGTTCGGACTCCGAAAGGGCACAATGATTCCCCAAACGGTTCCGGACGATGCTCAAGTCAGAGTAAAACGGGCCTGCGAACGCAGGCCCACATTTCGCGCGATTATCCAGCAGGCCGCGTTACAACGCATCAGGGCCAAGCAACTATTTATGCTGAAAAGCCGCTGTTTTCATGCAAGCAGCGGCCTTTTCACCTTCATATTTGTAGCATAAATGTCACAGGGCCATCATTGACCAGGTGAACCTGCATGTCCGCACCGAAACGCCCGCTCGCCACCGTGGGGTGCTTGAGCCTCGCCTGGGCCAGCAGGTAATCGAACAGTTCGGCACCGAGTGCCGGTGGCGCGGCGGTGGAAAAGCTCGGACGCAGGCCGCTCTGGGTGTCGGCAGCCAGGGTGAACTGCGATACCAGCAGCAGGCCGCCGTCGATGTCCTTGAGCGACAGGTTCATCTTGCCCTGGGGGTCGCTGAACACCCGGTAGTTGAGCAGCTTGTGCAGCAGTTTGTCGGCGTGGGCCGGGGTGTCGCCGGGCTCGACGGCGACCAGCACCAGCAGGCCCTGGTCGATGGACCCGACGATCTCGCCGTCGACCTCTACCCGCGCGCCACGCGCGCGTTGCAGCAGGCCCTTCACGCTTCTTCCAGCGGCAGGTCGAGCAGGCGCCGGGCCATCTGGTCGGCGGCGCGCACCAATGCATCGGTGATGCCGGGCTCGGAGGCGGCGTGGCCGGCGTCGCGAATCACTTTCAGCTCGCTGTTGGGCCAGGCCTGGTGCAGCGCCCAGGCGTTGTCCAGCGGGCAGATCACGTCATAGCGACCGTGCACGATCACCGCCGGCAGGTGGGCGATACGCGGCATGTCGCGGATCAGCTGGTCGGGCTCCAGGAACGCGTTGTTCATGAAGTAGTGGCATTCGATGCGGGCAATCGACAGGGCGCGTTGCGGCTCGGAGAAGCGGTCGACCACCAGCGGGTTGGGACGCAGCGTCGCAGTGCGGCCCTCCCAGGTGGACCAGGCCTTGGCCGCGTGCATCTGGGCGATCTGGTCGTTGCCGGTAAGGCGCTTGTGGAAGGCCTTGACCAGGTCGTCGCGCTCGTCGGCGGGGATCGGCGCGATGTAATCCTGCCAGTAGTCGGGGAACAGTCGGCTGGCACCCGCCTGGTAGAACCATTCGATTTCCTGCGGGCGGCACAGGAAGATGCCGCGCAGGATCAGCCCGTGCACTCGCTCGGGGTGGGTCTGGGCGTAGGCCAGGGCCAGGGTCGAGCCCCAGGAACCGCCGAACAGCACCCATTTTTCGATGTTCAGGTGCTCGCGGATACGCTCGATGTCTTCGATCAGGGCCTGGGTGGTGTTGTTCTCCAGGCTCGCGTGCGGGGTGGAGCGACCGCAGCCGCGCTGGTCGAAGGTGACGATGCGGTACAGGTTGGGGTCGAAATAGCAGCGGCTTTGCGCATCGCAGCCGGCGCCCGGGCCGCCATGAATGAACAGCACGGGCAGACCTTCCGGGGAACCGCTTTCATCGACGTACAGTACATGCGGTGCTTCCACGGCCAGATCGTGCCGGGCGTAGGGTTTGATCTGCGGGTACAAGGTCTGCATTACGCACTCCGTGTGGGGAAATAGGCTGCCGTTGGGCATCATAAACCCGAAATGCGCTTTGAGCATGTACCAGTGTTCGGCTTTCGGGCCCCTTGGCCGGCAAGGCCGGCTCCTACCGGTTCGCAACCGTCTGCAGGAGCCGGCCTTGCCGGCGAAGGCAGCGCCGCGGTCCTATGCCGGGTAACGCTCGCGCCCCCACCCCAGCATCGCCACCAGCATCTGCTCCAGCACCCGCTGGGTCGGCTGCGCCAGATCGTCGCGGTAGGTGAACGGCGCCACCTCCTCCATGTAGTTGCACTGCGCCAGTTCCATCTGCACCGCATGCACGTTGTTGGCCGGGGCGCCATAGTGACGGGTGATGTGCCCGCCCTTGAAGCGCCCGTTGAGCACATGGCTGTAGCCCTGCGCGCCGGCCGCCACCGCCCTGACCCGCTCGGCCAGCGCCGCGTCGCAGCTCGCGCCATTGAAGGTGCCGATGTTGAAGTCCGGCAACGTGCCGTCGAACAGGTGAGGGATCACCGAGCGGATCGAGTGTGCATCCCATAGCAACGCATAGCCGAACTGCTCGCGCAGGCGCGCCAGCTCGCCGGTGAGGGTGTCGTGATACGGCCGCCAGATGGCCTCCAGGTAGCCCGCCCGCTCAGCCGCACTCGGCTCCAGCCCCGCCTTGAACAGCGGCTGCCCTTCGAACAGCGTGGCCGGAAACAGCCCGGTGGTGGCGCCGGCATACAGCGGCTGGTCATCCTCGGGCCGGTTCAGGTCGATGACGAAGCGCGAATACTCGCCCACCACCACGCTGGCGCCCAGCTCACGGGCAAAGGCGTACAGGCGCGGAATGTGCCAGTCGGTGTCCGGCAGGCCCCTGGCCTCGTCCACCAGCCCGGCCTCGACCGCCGGGGTCAGCCTGAGCCCGGCATGGGGAATGCTGACCAGCAGCGGCAGCGTACCCTGGTGAAAACTCACGACCTTGTCCATGCAGCCTCCCCTTTATCGGTCAGTTCAACGCCGTGGCGCACCACCCGCTTGTGCAGGTCGCCGCCCAGCCAGTAGGCCAGGTCTGCCGGCCGTTCGATGTCCCAGGCCACGAAGTCGGCCACCTTGCCGACCTCCAGCGAGCCATGACTGTCGCCCAGCCCCAACGCCGTGGCGGCATGCACGGTGACACCGGCCAGGGCTTCTTCGGGGGTCATGCGAAACAGGGTGCAGGCCATGTTCAGCATCAGGCGCAGCGACAAGGCCGGCGAGGTGCCGGGGTTGAGGTCGCTGGCAATCGCGATCTTCACGCCGTGCCTGCGCAGCGCGTCCATCGGCGGCAGCTGGGTTTCGCGCAAGAAGTAGAACGCCCCCGGCAGCAGCACCGCCACCGTACCGGCCTGGGCCATGGCGATGGCATCGGCCTCGTCCATGAACTCCAGGTGATCGGCCGACAGTGCCTGGTAGCGCGCCGCCAGGCTCGAACCGTGCAGCGACGACAGCTGCTCGGCATGCAGCTTGACCGGCAGACCCAGCTCGCGGGCCTTGAGAAACACCCGCTCGACCTGCGCCGGCGAAAACGCCAGGTATTCGCAGAACGCATCCACCGCGTCCACCAGCCCTTCGCCAGCCAGCGCCGGAAGCATCTGCTCGCAGATGTGAGTGATGTAGTCGTCGGCGCGCTCGGCGTACTCGGGCGGCAAGGCATGCGCCGCCAGGCAGGTGCTGCGCACGGTCAGCGGCAGCGTTTCGCCGAGCCGGCGCGCCACCTTGAGCATCTTGCGCTCGTTGTCCAGGTCCAGGCCGTAGCCGGACTTGATCTCCAGGGTGGTCACACCATCGCGCATCAGGGCCTGCACCCGGCGCAGGGCGCTGGCATACAGCTCGTCTTCGCTGGCGGCGCGGGTGGCGCGCACGGTGCTGGCGATGCCACCCCCCTGGGCGGCGATCTCGGCGTAGCTCACGCCTTGCAGGCGCTGTTCGAACTCGCCGCTGCGGTTGCCGCCGAACACCGCGTGGGTGTGGCAGTCGATCAGCCCGGGGGTGACCCAGGCGCCGCCCAGGTCGACCGTGCTGTCAGGCACAGGGCCTGCCAGCGCCTGGCGCGGGCCGATCCATTCGATGCGCCCGGCGCAGGTGACAATGGCCGCGTCCTCGATGATCGAGTAGGCGCCGTGCGCCATGCTTGCCACATGGCAGTGCTGCCAGAGGGTTTTCATGCACAGTCTCCGTAACTATTGAGGCGTCGACACCGGCTGCGTGACCGTGCCACGCGGCTTGCACCACAGCCAGTAGGCGGCCACCAGGAACACCACCCACACCACGCCGACGATCAACGCCGCCTGGGTGTCGGGGAAGTAGCCCAGCACGCCGAACACGAACAGCATGAAGGCGATGGCTGCGGCCGGCCCATACGGCCAGAACGGTACCGGGAACTTCAGTTGCGCGACCTCTTCGCGGCTCATGCTGCGGCGCATGGCCACCTGGGTCACCAGGATCATCAGCCACACCCATACCGTAGCAAAGGTGGCAATGGAGGCGATCAGCAGGAACACGTTTTCCGGAATCAGGTAGTTGAGCACCACGCCACCGAGCAGCGCAGCGCCCATCACCAGCACGGTCATCCACGGCACGCCGTGGCGCGAGATCTTCGAGAAGCCCTTGGGCGCGTGGCCCTGCTCGGCCAGGCCATACATCATGCGCCCGGCACCGAAGATATCGCTGTTGATGGCCGACACCGCCGCCGAGATCACCACGATGTTGAGCACCGTGGCCGCCGAACCGATCCCCAGGTTGCTGAAGATCTGCACGAACGGGCTGCCCTGGCTGCCGATCTGCGGCCAGGGGTACAGGCACATCAGCACGAACAGGGTGAGCACATAGAACAGCAGGATGCGCAGCGGCACGGCGTTGATCGCCTTGGGGATCACGCGCTGCGGGTCCTTGGCTTCACCGGCGGTGATACCGATGATCTCGATGCCGCCGAAGGCGAACATCACCACCGCGAACGAGGCGATCAGGCCACCGACACCGTTGGGCATGAAACCGCCGTGATCGAACAGGTTGCCGATGCCCACCGTGTTGCCCGCCTCGGCATTGGCCAGGCCGAAGGCCATGATGCCGAAACCGGCCAGGATCATCGCCACGATCGCGCCGACCTTGAGCAGCGACAGCCAGAACTCCATCTCGCCGAACACCTTGACGTTGCACAGGTTGAGCCCGCCGATCAGGAACACGATGCCCAGCACCCACACCCAGCGCGCCACCTCGGGAAACCAGAAGCCCATGTAGATGCCGAAGGCCGTGACGTCGGCCAGGCACACGATGATCATTTCAAAGGCGTAGGTCCAGCCCAGCACGAAGCCGGCCATGGGCCCCAGGTAGGTGCTGGCGTATTTGCCGAACGAGCCGGACACCGGGTTGTGCACGGCCATTTCACCCAGTGCACGCATCACCATGAACACTGCCGCGCCGCCGATCAGGTAGGCCAGCAACACCGCCGGGCCGGCCATCTGGATGGCCGCGGCCGAACCGTAGAACAGCCCGGTGCCGATGGCCGAGCCCAGTGCCATGAATCGAATGTGCCGGGCCGTAAGCCCGCGCTTGAGACCTTGTGCTTGAGATTGCATTTCGCGTTCCTGTTTTTTTTGTAGGCGAAAAGCAGCGCGAACCCGCCAGGGTTCGCGCGGCAGACGGCTGGCCTGCACGGCCAGCCGGTGGCGTCAGAGGCTGGGCAGCACCTTGGCCGGCAGCAGGCCGGTCAGCGTGCCCGCGGCCAGCAGGGCGATGGCCGCCTCGATGTCGGGGGCGAAGAAACGGTCCTTGTCGTAGTGCGCGACCTGGCCGCGCAGGGCCTGGCGCGCCTGCTCCAGCTTGGGCGAGGTCTTGAGGCCGGTGCGCAGGTCCAGGCCCTGGCAGGCGGCCAGCCATTCCACGGCCAGCACACCGCGGGTGTTCTCGGCCATTTCCCACAGGCGCTTGCCGGCGGCCGGGGCCATCGACACGTGGTCTTCCTGGTTGGCCGAGGTGGGAATGCTGTCGACGCTGTGCGGGTGCGCCAGCGCCTTGTTCTCGCTGGCCAGCGCGGCGGCGGTGACCTGGGCGATCATGAAGCCGGAGTTGACCCCGCCATTGGCCACCAGGAACGGCGGCAACTGCGACATGTGCTTGTCCATCATCAGCGAGATGCGCCGCTCGCTCAGCGAACCGATTTCGGCGATGGCCAGGGCCATGTTGTCGGCGGCCATGGCCACCGGCTCGGCGTGGAAGTTGCCACCGGAGATCACGTCACCCTCCTTGGCGAATACCAGCGGGTTGTCGGACACCGCGTTGGCCTCCACCACCAGTACCTCGGCGGCCTGGCGCAACTGGGTCAGGCAGGCGCCCATCACCTGTGGCTGGCAACGCAGGGAGTACGGGTCCTGCACCTTGCCGCAGTTCTGGTGCGAGGCCGACACTTCGCTGCCGTCGCCCAGCAGGTCGCGGTAGCAGACGGCCGAGTCGATCTGGCCACGCTGGCCGCGGGCCTGATGAATGCGGTCATCGAAGGGCGAGCGCGAGCCCAGCACCGCTTCGACGGTGAGGCTGCCGCAGGCGACGGCGGCAGCGAACAGGTCTTCGCCTTCGAACAGCCCGCGCAGCGCATAGGCAGTGGACGCCTGGGTGCCGTTGAGCAGGGCCAGGCCCTCCTTGGCAGCCAGGGTCAGCGGTTCGAGGCCGGCCACCGCCAGCGCTTCGGTGGCCGACAGCCATTGGCCCTTGTGGCGGGCCTTGCCTTCGCCCAGCAGCACCAGCGACATGTGCGCCAGCGGTGCGAGGTCGCCGGAGGCGCCCACCGAGCCCTTGAGCGGAATGTGCGGGTAGACCTCGGCGTTGATCAGGGCGATCAGCGCGTCGATCACCTTGCGCCGGATGCCGGAAAAACCACGGCTCAGGCTGTTGACCTTGAGCACCATGATCAGGCGCACCAGGGCGTCGTCCAGCGGCGCGCCGACGCCGGCGGCGTGGGACAGCACCAGCGAGCGCTGCAGGTTCTCCAGGTCGTGGCTGGCGATGCGGGTCGAGGCCAGCAGGCCGAAACCGGTATTGATGCCGTAGGCGGTGCGGTCCTCGGCAAGGATCTGCTCGACGCAGGCCACGCTGTCTTCGATCTGCTGGTCGGCGCTGGCGTCCAGTTGCAGGGTCAGCGGTTGCTGGTAGATCGCACGCAGCTGAGCCAAGGTCAGGGTGCCAGGCTTCAGGGTCAGTTGGGTCACGTTATTGCTCCGTCTCGAAAGGCGTTCACGCCCGTCATGAATTCAGTATCGACCAGGGCGCCGCTCAGCGCGTGATCATCGGCAGGTTCAGGCCCTGCTCTTTCGCACAGTCGATGGCGATCTGATAACCGGCATCGGCATGGCGCATCACGCCGGTGGCCGGGTCGTTGTGCAGGACGCGGGCAATACGCTCGGCGGCTTCGTCGGTGCCGTCGCACACGATGACCATGCCCGAGTGCTGCGAGAAGCCCATGCCCACCCCGCCGCCGTGGTGCAGCGAGACCCAGGTCGCGCCGCTGGCGGTGTTGAGCAGGGCATTGAGCAGAGGCCAGTCGGACACGGCGTCGGAGCCGTCCTGCATGGCTTCGGTTTCACGGTTGGGGCTGGAGACGGAGCCGGAGTCCAGGTGGTCGCGGCCGATCACGATCGGTGCCGACAGCTCGCCGCTGCGCACCATTTCGTTGAACGCCAGGCCCAGCTTGGCGCGCAGGCCCAGGCCGACCCAGCAGATACGTGCCGGCAGGCCCTGGAAGCTGATGCGCTCGCGGGCCATGTCCAGCCAGTTGTGCAGGTGCGCGTCGTCGGGGATCAGTTCCTTGACCTTGGCGTCGGTCTTGTAGATGTCCTGGGCGTCGCCCGACAGCGCGGCCCAGCGGAACGGGCCCACGCCGCGGCAGAACAGCGGGCGGATATAGGCAGGTACGAAGCCGGGGAAGTCGAAGGCGTTGGTCACACCCTCTTCCTTGGCCATCTGACGAATGTTGTTGCCGTAGTCGAAGGTCGGGATGCCCTGCTTCTGGAAGTCGAGCATGGCCTGCACGTGCACGGCCATCGACTGCCTGGCAGCCTTGACCACCGCCGCCGGTTCGGTCTGCGCGCGGTCGCGGTACTGCTCCCAGGTCCAGCCGGCCGGCAGGTAGCCATTGAGCGGGTCGTGGGCGCTGGTCTGGTCGGTGACCATGTCGGGGCGCACGCCGCGCTTGACCAGCTCGGGCAGGATTTCGGCGGCATTGCCCAGCAGGGCGATGGAGATGGCCTTGCCTTCGCCCGTGTATCTGGCGATGCGCGCCAGGGCGTCGTCCAGGTCGGTGGCCTGTTCATCCACGTAGCGGCTGCTCAGGCGGAAGTCGATGCGGCTCTGCTGGCATTCGATGTTCAGCGAGCAGGCGCCGGCCAGGGTCGCGGCCAGTGGCTGCGCGCCGCCCATGCCGCCCAGGCCCGCGGTGAGCACCCACTTGCCCTTGAGGCTGCCGTTGTAGTGCTGGCGGCCGGCTTCGACGAAGGTTTCGTAGGTGCCCTGCACGATGCCCTGGCTGCCGATGTAGATCCAGCTGCCGGCGGTCATCTGGCCGTACATGGCCAGGCCCTTGGCATCGAGTTCGTTGAAATGTTCCCAGTTGGCCCAGTGCGGCACCAGGTTGGAGTTGGCGATCAGTACGCGCGGGGCGTTGCTGTGGGTCTTGAACACGCCGACCGGCTTGCCGGATTGCACCAGCAGGGTCTCGTCGTCATTCAGGTGGGTGAGGCTCTCGACGATCTTGTCGTAGCACTCCCAGTTGCGCGCGGCGCGGCCGATGCCGCCGTACACCACCAGCTCCTTGGGGTTCTCGGCAACTTGCGGGTCGAGGTTGTTCATCAGCATGCGCAGCGGCGCTTCGGTCAGCCAGCTCTTGGCGGTGAGCTGGGTGCCGCGCGGGGCGCGAATTTCGACGTCACGGAATTTATTGTGCTTGTTCGTCACGTAAGGGCTCCTCGAGCGAAAGGCGAATTCGGGATGGCACTGCCATGGATGCAATACAAACATATATTTACTTGTATGTACAAGTACAGGCAACCAAAAAACAGTGTCGTCCGCTTCGCCGGCAAGGCCGGCTCCCACACGCAAAAAAAGAATGGAACCTGCAGGAGCCAGCCTTGCTGGCGAAGCCCTTAACGTTCGGTCAGCTCGATCAGGCAGATCTGCCCACTGACCTCGAATTCCAGCAACCCGTGATTGCCGTCCAGCCGCAGGCAGTCATAGCGACCCAGCCACTGCTCGGCATGCCCTGCGACCTTGACCCGCACCCGCTCGTGCGCCGCGAACACCAGCAGCGTCTGGGCCGAGCTGTACACCCGGCTGTCACCCGACAGCCACTGCAACCGCGCGGCAAACCGCTGCGGCGCGTAGATCAGGTTGAAGTCGCGAATCGGTCCGCCCAGCAGGTTGCAGCTCACTGCACTTTCGCCGCTGAAGGCAAAGGCATCGAACGCCAGCAGCTCGCGGCTGGCCTGGCCATCCACCATCAGGCGCATGCCATCGCCCTGCAGCACGCTGATCACGCGCTGATACCCGGCAAAGCTGGAGAACCCGCCCGACTCGGCGATGTCGGCAATCGACAGGCGCCAGCCAAAGCCCTCCAGGCCGGCCCCGCCATCGCGGGTGATCTCTTCGGTACTGCCGCCGCCGTTCTTCCACGGCATGCGCGGGTAGTCGGCGGCACGTAACAGGGTCAACGAACTCATTTGCTGAAGCGTCCTTCCAGGCGGTGACGGGAACCGGGGTGAATCAGGCGCGCCGCCGTGACCGGCTGGCGACCCGACCAGGTGCGCCGGCGGATCAGCAGGCACGGCTCGCCCGGCTCGATCTGCAGCAGGCGGCATTCCTCGGGTTCGGCCAGGATCGCTTCGACCACGTGCTCGCCTTCGGTCAGCGGCGCCACCTGGGACAGGTAGGCGTAGGGGGTCTGGCGGGTGAAGTCCTGCTTGAGGTAGTCCGGGGCGACCTGGGCGTTGACGAAGCGGTCCTCGATCTGCACCGGGATGCCGTTTTCGTAGTGCACGATCAGCGAATGGAACACCCGCTGCCCTTCGCGCATGTCCAGCGCCAGCGCCCGCTCCGAGCCTGCCGCCTCTTCGGTCAGGGTGATCACCTTGCAGCTGTGCTGGTGGCCGCGCGCGGCGATCTCGTCGGCGATGTTGTTGACCTCGAACAGCGCCGAGCGACTCTTGGGCTCGGCGACGAAGGTGCCGACGCCCTGCATGCGCACCAGCAGGCCTTCGGCGGTCAGCTCGCGCAAGGCGCGGTTGATGGTCATGCGGCTGAAGCCCAGCTCGGTGACCAGTTCGCTCTCGGACGGTACGCGGTGATGCGGCGGCCAGCTGCCGTTCTGGATCTGCTGGGCGATCATCTGCTTGACCCGCGCATACAGCGGCGCCGGGCCCTCGCCCATGTGGGCAACCAACGCGGAGACAGGAGGTGTCGACACGGCAAAAATCCTTGGTGATGAGTATGACCGGTAGAGTGCCGCAGTTTACCGGGCAGGCAAACGTCTGTATATGTATATACAAATAACCAGAAAAGGGTGGCGTACCGATGTCCGTGTTCTTTGCCGAACGTGCTTTGTTGCCTACAGGCTGGGCAGAAAACGTGCGAATCGAGACAGGCCCCGACGGCCTGTTGAATAGCGTACAGCCAGGCGCCTCGGCCGATGGCGCCGAGCGCCTGGCCGGGCCGTTGCTGCCGGGCATGCCGAACCTGCACTCGCACGCCTTCCAGCGCGCCATGGCCGGCCTGGCGGAAGTGGCCGGCAACCCCAACGACAGCTTCTGGACCTGGCGCGAGCTGATGTACCGACTGGTGGGCCGGATCAGCCCCGAGCAACTGGGCATCATCGCGCGCCAGCTGTACATCGAGATGCTCAAGGCCGGCTACACCTCGGTGGCCGAATTCCATTACGTGCACCATGACGCCCAGGGCAAGGCCTATGCCGACCCGGCCGAACTGTCGCTGCGCATCAGCCAGGCCGCCGCCGACACCGGCATCGGCCTGACCTTGCTGCCGGTGCTGTACAGCCACTCGGGTTTCGGCGGGCAGGCGCCCAATGACGGGCAACGTCGCTTCATCAACGGCACCGAGCAGTACCTGCACCTGCACACGCAACTGGCGCCGCTGCTCGCCCAGCAACCGGCGCAGCGCCTGGGGCTGTGCTTTCACTCCCTGCGCGCGGTCCCCCCGCAGCAGATCGCCCAGGTCATGGCTGCCGGCGACAAGGCCTGCCCGGTGCATATCCACATTGCCGAACAGCAGAAGGAAGTCGACGACTGCCTGGCCTGGAGTGGCCGCCGGCCGTTGCAGTGGCTGTATGAAAACGTCGATGTCGACCAGCGCTGGTGCCTGGTGCACGCCACCCACGCCGAGCCCGACGAAGTCAGCGCCATGGCGCGCAGCAAGGCGGTGGCCGGCCTGTGCCTGACCACCGAGGCCAACCTGGGCGACGGCATCTTCCCTGCCGTCGACTACCTGGCCCAGGGCGGGCGCATGGGCATCGGCTCGGACAGCCATGTGTCGCTGAGCGTGGTGGAGGAATTGCGCTGGCTCGAATATGGCCAGCGCCTGCGCGACCAGCGGCGCAACCGGTTGCATGGGGCCGATCAGCCGATGGTGGGGCGCACCCTGTTCGATGCGGCCCTGGCCGGCGGTGCGCAGGCGCTGGGGCAGCCGGTTGGCGAACTGGCGGTGGGCAGGCGGGCCGACTGGATCGTGCTGGATGGGGCCGATCCGTATATCGCCACGGCGAGCGGGGACGGGGTTCTCAATCGCTGGCTGTTTGCCGGCGGCGACCGGCAGGTGCGCGATGTGATGGTGAATGGCAAGTGGGTGGTCAAGCAGGGGCGGCATGCGGGTGAAGAACAGAGTGCGCGGGCGTTTGCCGGGGTGCTGCGCAACTTGCTGGGCTGAGCCAGAACCACGCCGCGAAGAGGCCCTCACTGACTGTGCGCGATGTCCCTGTCCGAAACCCGCCAGATCAGCCGCGTGGTGTCATACCCCTGCTGACGCGCCCGCGCCAGCAGGCTCTCGCGCTCCAGCGCCGGAATCGTCGGCGTGCGCGACAGTATCCACAGGTACTTGCGGTCCGGGTTACCCACCAGTGCCGTCTGGTAGTCCTTGTCCACGTACAGCACCCAGTAATCGCCCTTCGTCACCCCCGGCAGCAACCGCGAGAACCAGTTGTCGAACTCCACCCACAGCTTGTCGGTCTTGCCCTGCACCTGTGGCGTCGCCGTACCACTGGCCTCCTCCCACTCGCCCTCGAGCGTGATGCAGCGGTTGAGCACGCCCACCGTGCCGTCCGGCTTGAGGTTGTAATGCGCTTCGCTCTGCGCGCAATTGCGCTGGAAGAACATCGGCAACCGCGCCAGCTCGAACCACTTGCCCTGGTAACGCTTGAGGTCGACGCTGTCGACGGTCTTGGGCGGCAACGGCCCGTCGTCGCGCGAATGCGCACAACCGGTCAGCAGCAGGCCGGCGCACAGGCTCAACAGCAGGGGCAGGCGTTTCATTTGAGACCCTGCCCCGAGTACATCAGCACCTTGTCGGCGGCGTACTGCACGCTGATGAAGGCTTTCTGGTCGCCCCAGGTACAACTGGTCATGCCCAGCGCGCCGGAACACTCGGTGGGGCTGCCCAGCAGTCGCTCGACCTCGGCCTTGGGCATGCCGGCCTGGAGCTTGGAATAGTTTTCCTGGTTGATCTTGCTGCATGCGGCCAGCAACACGCACAACGACAACAAGGCGAGGGAACGCAACGACATGGGGTCACTCCTGAACATGAGGGTGCAAGCACGGGGCCTGACTCGAGCTTAGAAGCAAAAACCCCTATCCGGTTCCCGGCAACCCCAATTACCTGCACGGTTATCGTTGCCATTTGTCGACTAGTCGCACATCCGCCTCATTTTTTGCCCGGCGCGGACGACACAGGAGGGCGCTGCGACGTTTCGCCGCGCCCTCCCCGTTGACCGCCTTGTGCAGACAGACCTCGCAATGACCAAAAACCTGAAGTTCAGCCACAAGATCCTGCTGGCCGCCGCCCTTGTGGTCGCGGTGGCGTTTACCTGTTTCATCCTGTTCAACGATTACCGCCAGCGCCAGTCGCTGCGCAGCAACACCGAGGCCACGATGCAGGAGCTCGGCAGCCTTACCACCAGCAACATCCAGACCTGGCTGCAGAGCCGCATCCAGCTGCAGCATTCGTTTGCCCAGCAGGTGGCCGTGGATGGCCCCGGCAAGCCGAGCCTGGACCGGCTGATGGCGTTGCCGGTGTATGCCAGCAACTTCACCCTGACCTACTTCGGCGGCCAGGACGGCAGCATGCAATCGGTGCCCACGGGCAACCGCGCCGCCGACTACGACCCGCGGGTACGCGGCTGGTACAAGGGCGCCAGCGAGGCCGGGCGCAGCATCGTTACCGAACCCTACGTCTCGGCCTCCTCGGGCAAGCTGGTGATCACCATTGCCACCCCGGTGCAGCAGGCTGGCCGCCTGATCGGTGTCAGCGGTGCCGACACCGACCTGGACACCATCAGCAGCATCATCAACTCGCTGAACTTCGACGGCCACGGCCTGGCGTTCATCGTCAATGCCGAGGGCAAGATCCTGATCCACCCGGACAGCTCGCTGACCCTCAAGCGCCTGGCCGATGCCTACCCGCAGGGCACGCCGCAGCCGGGTAGCGGCCTCAAGGAAGTCGAGCAGGACGGGCGCCGGCAGTTCATCAGCTTCACCCGCGTCAACGGCGTGCCTTCGGCCGACTGGTACGTGGCGATGGTGGTCGACCAGGACTACGCCTTTGCCATGCTCGGCGAGTTTCGTACCTCGGCCATCGTGGCCACGGCCATCGCCGTGCTGATCATCATCGCCTTGCTCGGCGTGCTGATCCGCGTCCTGATGGAGCCGCTGCATGTGATGGGCCGCGCCATGCACGATATCGCCGAAGGCGAAGGCGACCTGACCCGGCGCCTGCGCATTCATGCCCATGACGAGTTCGGCGCGCTGGGCTCCTCGTTCAACCGCTTCGTGGAACGTATCCACAACTCGATCAGCGAAGTGTCCTCGGCCACCGGTCGGGTCAATGAAGTGGCCCTGCGCGTGGTCAGCGCCTCGAACGCGTCGATCCACAATGCCGACCAGCAGTCGGGCCGCACCAGCAGCGTGGCGGCGGCGATCAACCAGCTGGGCGCCGCCGCCCATGAGATTGCCCACAACGCCGCCCTTGCCTCACAGCACTCCAGCGAAGCACGCAACCTGGCCGAGGACGGCCAGCAGGTGGTCGACCAGACCATTGCGGTGATGAACCAGCTGTCGAGCAAGATCAGCGACGCCAGCACCCATATCGAGACGCTCAACGCCAACACGGTGAACATCGGCCAGATTCTCGAGGTGATCAGCGGCATTTCCCAGCAGACCAACCTGCTGGCACTGAACGCGGCCATCGAGGCGGCACGTGCCGGCGAGGCCGGTCGCGGGTTTGCGGTGGTGGCCGACGAGGTGCGCAACCTGGCCCACCGTACCCAGGACTCGGCGCAACAGGTGCAGAAGATCATCGAGCAGTTGCAGGCCGGCGCACAGGTGGCGGTGGGCACCATGACCGAGAGTCAGCGCCAGAGCGAGCACAGCGTGGGCATTGCCAACCAGGCCGGCGAGCGCCTGGGCAGCGTGACCGTGCGCATTGGCGAAATCGACGGGATGAACCAGTCGGTGGCCACCGCCACCGAAGAGCAGACGGCCGTGGTGGAATCGATCAATGTCGACATCACCGAGATCAATACGCTGAATCAGGAAGGGGTGGAGAATTTGCAGGCGACGCTGCGGGCCTGCAATGACCTGCAGAGCCAGGTGGACAGGTTGAAGCAGCTGGTGGGCAGCTTCAGGATCTAGGGTGAAACAATCGCGGGTCAAGCCCGCTCCCACAAGGACAGCGATAGTCCTAGTGGGAGCGGGCTTGACC
>NZ_JASCPN010000048.1:0-42284 GCF_029960155.1 Pseudomonas sp. PS01300
GGTCAAGCCCGCTCCCACAAGAACAGCGCCGACCTTGTGGGAGCGGGCTTGACCCGCGATGGCGGCACCGATGATTTGTGATCTGCGCTCAAATTTACCCACCCACCATTAGTCGCCGCACCCCCGGATGGATTAAAGTATCAGCCCCTGCCCGGGCGTTGTTGCCCTCCCCCCGGGCGCACGCCCAGGAACCGTCCCGATGGAACATCGTGAAGCGCTCATCGCGCTGCGCACCTTTCTCTCCACCCAGATTCTTGGCCAGGAAAAACTGGTCGAGCGCCTGCTCATCGTGCTGCTCGCCGATGGTCATATGCTGGTGGAGGGTGCGCCGGGCCTGGCCAAGACCAAGGCCATCAAGGAACTCGCCGAAGGCGTCGAGGCGCAGTTCCACCGCATCCAGTTCACCCCCGACCTGCTGCCCGCCGACATCACCGGCACCGAAATCTATCGCCCTGAAACCGGCAGCTTCGTGTTCCAGCAGGGTCCGATCTTCCACAACCTGGTGCTGGCCGACGAAATCAACCGCGCCCCGGCCAAGGTCCAGTCGGCCCTGCTCGAGGCCATGGCCGAGCGCCAGGTCAGCGTGGGGCGCAGCACCTACGAGCTGTCGCCCCTGTTCCTGGTGATGGCCACGCAGAACCCCATCGAGCAGGAAGGCACCTACCCGCTGCCCGAAGCCCAGCTCGACCGTTTCCTGATGCACGTGAAAATTGGCTTTCCCGATGCCGCCGTGGAGCGGCGCATTCTGCAGCAGGCGCGCGGCGAGGCGCTCAACGGCGAAACCAAGCCCGAACGCCGGGTCAGCCAGCAGGCGATCTTCGCCGCACGCAAGGAGATCCTCGGCCTGTACATGGCCGACGCAGTGGAGGAGTACCTGGTGCAACTGGTGATGGCCACCCGCACCGGTGCCAAGTACGACGCCGAACTCGGCGACTGGATCGCCTACGGCGCCAGCCCGCGGGGCTCCATTGCCCTGGACCGCTGCGCACGCGCCCACGCCTGGCTGGCCGGACGCGACTTCGTCAGCCCCGAAGACATCCAGGCGGTGCTGTTCGACGTGCTGCGCCACCGCATCATTCTTTCGTTCGAGGCCGAAGCGGCCGGTATCGACCAGGACCGGGTGATCCAGCGCATCCTCGACGTCGTCGCCGTGGCCTGAAGCCATGCCTCTTTCAGCGCAGGCCGAGCCCGGCATCCGCATCGGCCTTTCCGAGCTGATCGAGATGCGTCATCGCGTGCGCGAGGTGCAGCTGTTCTCCGCCCCCGGGCAACGCAGCCCGCTGGTGGGCCTGCATCACTCGCGCCTGCGCGGGCGCGGCGTGGACTTCGACCAGGTGCGCGTTTACCAGGCCGGCGACGATGTGCGCAACATCGACTGGCGAGTCACCGCCCGCACCCAGGAACCCCACACCAAGCTGTTCCACGAAGAGCGCGAGCGGCCCATCTTCATTTTGGTCGAACAGAGCCGACGCCTGTTCTTCGGCTCCGGGCTGATGTTCAAGTCGGTACTTGCCGCCCAGGCCGCCGCCCTGATCGGCTGGGCCGCGCTGGGCCACAACGACCGCATCGGCGGCCTGGTGTTCGGCGACAACGAGCACTATGAAATCAAGCCACGGCGCAGCAAGCAGAGCCTGCTGCAACTGCTCAACCGCCTGGCGCGGGTCAACCAGTCGCTGCACACCGAGGCCCAGCCCCAGGGCGACAACCTCAACATCGCCCTGCGCCGCGCCCGCGAAGTGCTGCGCCCGGGCAGCCTGGCCATCGTGATCTGCGACGAACGCGCGCTCACCCCCGGGGTGGAGCAACAGATGAGCCTGCTGGCGCGCCACTGCGACCTGCTGCTGCTGCCGGTGTCCGACCCACTCGACCACGCCCTGCCCGCCGCCGGCTTGTTGCGCTTTGCCCAGCGCGGCGCACAGCTGGAGCTCGATACCCTGGATGCCAACCTGCGCAAGAGCTATCGCCAGCAGAGCGAGGCACGCATCGAACGCTGGGAACTGCTGGCCCAGAAACTGCGCGTGGTGCTGATGCCCTTGAGCACCCAGAGCGAAATGATCGAGCAACTGCGCGAATACCTCGACCCGCAACGCTCGGGTAAAAGCCGATGAACCCACTGGACGCACTGCAACCGCTGATCGCCCCCGCCCCCATCGGCGCGTGGCCGCCCGCGCCGGGCTGGTGGGTGCTGCTGGCATTGCTGCCCGTGCTCGCCTGGGGCCTGTGGCGGCTGCGTCACTGGCGCCCGCGCAAGGCTCCGCTGCCACGCGCCGAACAACCGCTGGAACCGATCCGCATCGCCGCCCTGGCAGAGCTGGCGGCGCTGCCCAAGCCCTACGACGGCGCACCGGCCGGTGCCTGGCTGCAGCAGATCAACGCCCTGCTCAAACGCCTGTGCCGCAACCACTACCCCGACAGCCACAGTCACACCCTCAACGGGCGCAAGTGGTTGGCGTTTCTCGACAACCGCTGCCCGGCCGCCGGCCTGACCCGCTGGATGGTACTGGTGGAAGGCGCCTACAAGCCCGTGTGCCGGCTTGACGACAAGGCCATCGCCGGGCTCAACCAGGCGGTCGACACCTGGATTCGCAAACATGTTTGAACTGGCCTGGCCGTGGGTCTTCGCGCTGTTGCCGCTGCCGTGGCTGGCCCGTCTGCTGCTGCCGGCCGCCGACAGCGGCGAACCGGTGCTCAAGGTGAGCTTTCTGGACGAGCTCGAAGGCCTGGCCGGGCGCCGCGCGCGGCTCAACCTGCCGACCTGGCGCCAGCAGGCGCCGTTCGTGCTGGTGTGGCTGCTGTTGCTGTGCGCCGCCGCACGCCCGCAATGGCTGGGCGAGCCGCTGCCGGTGGCCGCCAGTGGGCGCGACCTGCTGGTGGCGGTGGATGTATCCGGCTCGATGGACTTCCCCGACATGCGCTGGGACGACGAGGACGTCAGCCGCCTGACCCTGGTCAAGCAACTGATGGGCGACTTTCTGCAAGCGCGTGAAGGCGACCGCGTGGGGCTCATCCTGTTCGGCAGCCAGGCCTACCTGCAGGCCCCGCTGACGTTCGACCGACGCACCGTGCGCAGCTTTCTCGACGAGGCGCAGATCGGTATCGCCGGCAAGAACACCGCCATTGGCGATGCCATCGGCCTGGCGGTCAAGCGCCTGCGCATGCGCCCTGCGCAAAGCCGCGTGCTGATTCTGCTGACCGATGGCGCCAACAACGGCGGGCAGATCCATCCGCTGACCGCCGCGCGCCTGGCCGCCCAGGAAAGCATCAGGATCTACACCATCGGCATCGGCGCCGACCCGGACGAAACCGGCACCGCCGGCATGCTCGGGCTCAACCCGAGCCTGGACCTGGACGAAGCCTCGCTCAGGGAGATCGCCGAGGTCACCCACGGCGCCTACTTCCGCGCCCGCGACGGCAACGAACTCAACGCCATCGGCCAGACCCTCGACCGCCTCGAGCCGGTAGCCCAGCAACCGACCCAGGCGCGTACCGCGCATGCCCTGTACAGCTGGCCGCTGGCCCTGGCGCTGGGCCTGAGCGTACTGCTGGTGGTGCGCGATCGCTGGCCCGACAACCTGCTGCAACGCCTGCTGCGCCGGCCGCACTTTCTGCAGCCGCATCCCGAATGGCGCGAGCGCCTCAAGCGCCTGCGCCTGCGGAGGCGTCGATGATCGAGCTCTGGCCCCAATGGTTGCGCCCGGCCTGGCTGTTGCTGCTGCCGCTGCTCGGCTGGCTGCTGTGGAAGCTGTGGCACCGGCAAAAGCGCGCCGGACGCTGGCAGATGATCCTGCCCGCGGCGTTCCATGCCGTGCTGCTGGGCGGCGGCAATGGCCGCGACAGCAAGCTGCCGTGGATCGCCCTGGGCCTGGCCTGGCTGCTGGCCGTGCTGGCCCTGGTCGGCCCCAGCTGGGAGCGCCTGGAAGAGACCCGCCAGCGCGCCGCCGACCCGCTGGTGGTCATGCTCGAACTGACCCCGCAGATGCTCGCCGACGACACCCCGCCCAACCGCCTGCAGCAGGCCAGACGCAAGCTGCTCGACCTGCTCGAACACCGCCGCGACAGCCAGACCGCGATCATCGTGTATGCCGGCAGCGCACACACCCTGGTGCCACTGTCCGACGACCTGGCCACCAGCCGCAACCTGCTCGACGCCCTGGACCCCGCCATCATGCCGCAACCTGGTCAGCGCGCCGACCTGGCGGTACGCAAGGCGCTGGCACTGCTGGCCCAGGGCGCGCTGGGCCAGGGGCGCCTGCTGCTGATCGGCTCCTCGCTCAGCCCGCAGGAACGTCAGGGCATCACCCAGGCACTGGGGCGTCATGGTCCCAAGCTGCTGATGCTGGGCGTGGGCACCCCCGAAGGCGCGCCGGTCAGGCAGACCAACGGCGAATACCTCAAGGACGTGGACGGGGCAATCCTGGTTCCGCGCCTGGACAGCGCCGAGCTCAAGGCCTTCATCAACAGTACCGGCGGGCGTTACCGCAAGGCGCGCATCGACGACCTCGACCTGCGCGGCCTGGGCCTGTTCGACAATCCCCAGGCGCTGCGCGCCGACGGCCAGACCCTGCAACTGGACAGCTGGGCCGACCAGGGCTACTGGCTGCTGATCCCGCTACTGCTGCTGGCCGCGTGCGCTGGCCGGCGTGGCTGGCTGTTCTGCCTGCCGCTGCTGCTCGGCCTGCTGCCGCAACCGAGCTACGCCTTCACCTTCAACGACCTGTGGCTGCGTCCCGACCAGCAGGGCCAGCGCCTGCTCGAACAGCAGCGTCCGGCCGAGGCCGCCCGCCACTTCGAAGACCCGCAATGGAAAGGCATGGCGCTGTACCAGGCTGGCGACTATGCTGGCGCCGCCCGTGAATTCGCACGGGCCAGCAGCGCCAGCGCCCATTACAATCGCGGCAATGCCCTGGCCCGCAGCGGCGAACTGGAGGCGGCCGTGGATGCCTGGGAGCAGGCCCTGGAGCTGGAGCCCGAGCTGGAAGCGGCCCAGGCCAACAAGGATCTGGTCGAGCAACTGCTGCGCCGCCAGCCCGAACAGCCCCAGCAACCGCCGGCCACCGAAGACCCGCCTCAGGGCCGGCCCGACCTGCCGACCGATTCGGCCAGCAACGGCCAGCAATCGAACAGCAGCGACAGCAGCCAGGGCGATGCCAAGGCCGGCGCCGGCGAAGACACCGCCACCGCGCCAGAGCACGCGCACAACGCCAGCGAGCCGCCGGACGAAGACACCACCCGGCCACCGCAGCGCCCCGTCGACAGCAGCCTGGATGCCGAGCAGCGCCAGGCCCTGGAACAATGGCTGCGCCAGATCCCGGACAACCCGTCCGAGCTGTTGCGCCGCAAGTTCTGGTACGAACAGCAACTGCATCAGGAAAGCCCCAAATGATCCGCGTCTGCGCCCTGGTTTTCAGCTTCTTGTTCGCCCTGCAGGTGCAGGCGGCGACGCTGCTCGCCAGCGTCGACCGCAGCCGCCTGATCGCGGGCGAAACCCTGGAGCTGACCCTGGAAATCGAAGACGTGACCCAGTTCGGCAAGCCCGACCTGACCCCGCTGCAGGCCGACTTCGAAGTGCGCGACACGCGCCAGGTCAACAGCCTCAAGAGCCTCGACGGCCAGACCCAGGCCAATACCCGCTGGATCATCACCCTGCGCCCGCGCCAGAGCGGCACGGTCCAGGTGCCGGTGCTGCACCTGGGCGAGGCGCAGAGCCAGCCGGTGACGTTGCAGGTACTGCCGGCCGAGGCGGCCAGCGACATCAGCCAGGCGCCGGTGAGCATCGATGCCAGCCTGGACGCAGACAGCGTGTACGTGCAGGCCCAGGCCGTACTGACCCTGCGCATCTACCACTCGGTGTCGCTTTACGATGACAGCAGCCTCAGCCCGCTGGTGATCGCCAATGCCCGGGTCGAACCGCTGGGCGAGTCGCGCACCTATGAAAAACTGATCAACGGCGTGCGCTTTGGCGTGATCGAGATGCGCTACGCGATCTTCCCCCAGCAAAGCGGCGCACTGAGCATACCCGCCCTGACCTTCAGCGCCACCAGCGCCGACGAGCCGGCCCAGGGCGACAGCGGCGCGGCACGTGGCAAGCAGGTACGGGTCAGTTCCACGCCGCTGCCCTTGCAGGTGCTGCCGATACCGGCCGAGTACCCCGCCGACCAGCCGTGGCTGCCGGCACGCAGCCTGAGCCTTGAGGAACGCTGGAGCCCGGACCCGGCGCAGACCCCGACCCAGATCGGCGACTCGCTGACGCGCAGCGTGATCCTCAGCGCCGACGGGCTGTCCAGTGCGCAACTGCCACCGCTGCCCGCCACCGAAGTCAACGGCCTGCGCCGTTACCCGGATCAGCCGCAACTGCGTGAAGAGGTCAGCGAACGCGGGCTGGTAGGCCTGCGCGAGGAACGCGAGGCGCTGGTGCCGACCCACAGTGGCGCACTGGAACTGCCGAGCCTCGAGGTGGTGTGGTGGAACACCCGCGAACAGCACGTGGAGCGCACCAGCCTGCCGGCGCGCGGGTTGAAGATCGAAGACAACCCCGCCCTCACGGCAGACACCCCGGCCAGCGTCGTCAACCTCGAGAACCGGCCGCTATGGCCGTGGCAACTGAGCACGCTGCTGCTGGCCCTGACCACCCTGCTCGGCTTCGCCCTGTGGTGGCGCGCACGCTCGCAGCCGGCGGTAATGCGTGCGGCGCAGAGCGGGCCGAGCCCGCGCACCCTGCTCGACGACCTCAAGCGTGCCTGTCAGGCCAACGACCCGCAGGCCACCCGCCAGGCGCTGGATGCCTGGGCCCGCCAGCAGCCCGAGACCCTGGCCGAGATGGCGGCGCGCTTCGTGCCGCTGTCGGATGCGCTGGACGGGCTCAACGGCGCGCTGTACAGCGAGAGCGGGCAATACTGGCAGGGCGATGAACTGTGGCGGGCGATCGGCACCATTCCCGCAGCCGAGCAGGCGCAGCCGAGCGCCGCCGAGAACGGCAGCCTGCCGCCGCTCTATCCCAAATAACGCGGCGCCTGCGCAGGGGCTATCGCAGCCCCCAAAACCTGCCACCCGCGTTACCATAGCCGGCTACCGGCTCGACCTTCACGGGACTTCCAATGCGTCTGTTTCACACCTCCGACTGGCACCTGGGGCAAACCCTGCATGGCCAGGAGCGCGACTTCGAACATGCCTGCTTTCTCGACTGGCTGCTCGGCCAGCTCAAGCTGCGCCAGCCTGACGCGCTGCTGATTGCCGGCGACATCTTCGACACCGTCAACCCGCCGGTCAAAGCCCAGGAGCGCCTCTACGACTTCATCGTCCAGGCCCACGAACAGCAGCCCAGGCTGAACATCGTGATGATCGCCGGCAACCACGACTCCGGCTCGCGCATCGAATTGCCCGCACCGCTGATGCGCCGTCTCAGGACCTACGCCCTGGGTCGCGTGCACTGGCTCGACGACGGCCAGCTCGACAGCGAGCGCCTGCTGGTGCCGCTGACCAACGCCAAGGGCAAGGTGACCGCCTGGTGCCTGGCCCTGCCCTTCCTGCGCCCGGCCGAAGTCACCGGTGCGCACCTGGGTGACGACTACCTGCGCGGCATCGGCCAGGTGCACGAATGGCTGATCGAGGCCGCCCTCAAGCAACGCAAGCCTGGCCAGGCGCTGATCGCCGTGAGCCACGCACACATGGCCGGCGGCTCGGTATCAGAAGACTCCGAGCGCAGCCTGATCATCGGCAATGCCGAGGCCCTGCCCGCCAGCCTGTTCGGCAGCCAGATCAGCTACGTTGCCCTGGGCCACCTGCACAAGCCGCAGAAGGTCAACCGCGAAGACCGCATCCGCTACAGCGGCTCGCCGATTCCGCTGTCGTTCTCCGAAATCGGCTATCAGCACCAGATCCTCGAAGTCGAACTCGACGGCGCCACCCTGACCAGTGTCGAACCGCGCCTGATACCGCGTGCCGTGCCCCTGCAACGCCTGGGCCCGGCGCCGCTGGTGGAGATTCTCGAACAACTCGGGCAACTGCCCCAGGTCGACCTGCTCGACGACCCGCAGCGCCAGCCCTGGCTGGAGGTGCGGGTGCGCCTGGACGAACCGCAGCCCGACCTGCGCCAGCAGCTCGAAGCCTGCCTGCAAGGCAAGGCCGTGCGCCTGGTACGCATCGCCGCCGAATACGCCGGCACCGGCGCCAGCGACGGCGAGGACGACACCCGCCTGATCGAGCTGGGCCAGCTCAGCCCCCACGACCTGTTCAGCCGTGCCTGGGAACAGGCCTACGGCACCGGCGTCGACGAACAGACCCTGGCCGACTTCGCCCTGCTGTTGCAGGACGTGCAGCAGGAGGAGGAACAGCCATGAAGATTCTTGCCATTCGCCTGAAGAACCTCGCCTCCCTGGCCGGCCCGTTCGAGATCGACTTCACCTGCGAGCCGCTGGCCAGCGCCGGCCTGTTCGCCATCACCGGGCCGACCGGGGCCGGCAAGAGCACCCTGCTCGACGCCTTGTGCCTGGCGCTGTTCGGCGCGGTGCCGCGGCTGAACAACATCGGCCGCGAGACCAAGCTGCCCGAGGTCGACAGCGAAATACTCACCAGCGACCCGCGCACCCTGCTGCGCCGCGGCACCGGCAGCGGCTTTGCCGAAGTCGACTTCGTCGGCATCGACGGGCGCCATTACCGCGCGCGCTGGGAAGCCAACCGCGCCCGTGACAAACCCACCGGCAAGTTGCAGGGCAGCCGCCAGAGCCTGCACGACCTGGACAGCAACCAGTTGCTGAGCAACCAGAGCAAGCGCGAATACGAGCAGATGATCGAGGCCCGCCTGGGCCTGAACTTCGAACAGTTCACCCGCGCCGTGATGCTGGCGCAGAGCGAATTCAGCGCGTTCCTCAAGGCCGACGACAAGGAACGCAGCGAACTGCTCGAAAAGCTCACCAACACCGCCATCTACAGCCAGCTGGGCCGGCGCGCCTACAGCAAGAGCAAGGAGGCCGAAGAGGCGCACAAGGCGCTCACCGACCAGGCCCAGGGCGTGATGCCGATGGCCGAGGAGGCACGCGCCGAGCTCGACCAGCGCCTCGCCGAGGCGCAGCGCCAGCTCAAGGCCGAACAGGCCCGCCTGCGCCTGCTCGAACAGCAGCGCAGCTGGTTCGCCGAACTCAAGCAGTTGCAGGACCAGCAGGCCGCCGCCAGCGAGCAGTTGCACAGCGCGCAGCAACAGTGGACGCAGTTGCAGGGCGAACGCCTGAACCTGAGCCGCCTCGAACAACTCGCCCCGCAGCGCCATCAGTTCGCCCGCCAGCGGGAGCTGGCCAGCCAGCTCAGCCCACTGGCAGCGAGCATCCAGCAGCAACGCCAGCAGCAGGCCGCGTTGCAGCAACGCCTGCAGCAGCTTGAACAGGCGCAGCAAGCCGCCGGTGAGCACCTGGCCACGGCCCTGGCCCGGCAGACCGAGTGCGCGCCGCTGCTGCGCCAGGCCTTCGCCGAGCAGCAGACGCTGGCGCGCCTGGAGCAGGAACTTGACCAGCGCAACGTTCAATGTCAGCACGCCGAACAAGCCAGTCGCCAAGGCCAGCAGCAGATCCAGGCGCTGATCGAGCGCCAGCAGCTCACCCACCAGCGCCTGGCCCAGGTCGACGAGCAGTTGAGCCAGAGCGCTCACCTGGCCAGCATCGGTGATGCCTGGAACGCCTACCGCGCCCAGTTGCAGCAACTGATGCTGGTCGGCAACCGCCTCAGCCAGGGCCGCGAGGAGCTGCCCGGCCTGCAGCAGCGCGCCGATGAGTGCGCACGCCAGTTGCAGGCACACCGTGAAAGCCTGGCCCTGCTCTACCACGAGGCCGGCGCCGAGCCCGAGGCGCTGGCCGAACAGATCGACCTGCTCGGCACCCTGCTGCAGGACAACCGCAAGCAGCAGCGCGCCGTCGAAGAGCTGTCCCGCCTGTGGGCCAGCCAGCAGGAGCTGACGCAACGCGCCCAGGCCCTGCGCGAGCGCCAGCAGGCAGCCCAGCAACAGCGTGAAGGCCTGATCGCCGAAGGCCTGCAGGGCAAGACCGAGCTGACCGCCGCCGAACAGGCCCTGCAGGTCACCCGCCAGGTGCTCGAACGTCAGCGCCTGGCCCGCAGCGCCAGCGTCGAGGAACTGCGCGCGCAGTTGCAGGACGACCAGCCCTGCCCGGTGTGTGGCAGCCAGGAGCACCCCTATCACCAGCCCGAAGCCCTGCTGCAAAGCCTCGGCCGGCACGACCAGACTGAAGAGGCCGGCGCCCTGCAGGCGGTGGAGGCGCTCAAGCTCAAGCTCGACGAACTGCGCAGCACCCTGGGCGGCGTGAATGGCCAGATCAAGGAGTACCTGCACCAGCAGGAACAACTGGCCGTCCAGCAGCAGGCACTGGCTCCTGGCCTGGAGGCGCACGCGCTGTATGCGCAACTCTCGGCACAGGATGTGGGCGAGCGCTCGGCCTGGCTGGAGCATCAGCTACGCCGCCTGAACGACGACATCGCCCGCGACGAGCAACGCCTCGCTACCCTGCTGACCCTGCAGAAAGACGCCGCCCGTGTGCAGCAGCAGGTGCAGGCGAGCGTCGAGGCGAACCAGCAGGCCGCGCAGCACCTGAGCCAGCAACAGCATGCGCTGCAGGCCGACGACGAACACCTGGAGCAGGCGCTGGCCGGCTTCGCCACGCTGCTGCCAGGCGACATTCTCGATGCCTTGCGCCGGGAGCCCGCCGCGACCTTCCTGCAACTGGACCAGCAACTGGCCCAGCGCCTGGAGCTGCTGGGCCGGCAAAAGGACGAGCAGCAGGAGCACGCCGAGCGTCAGCAGCAGCTTGAAAAGACCCAGGTGCAGCAACAGGCGCTTGAACTCAGCCATCAGGCCGTGCAGCAACAGGTCGATGCACTGCGCACCCAGCAGCAACAGGCCCGCGACGCCCTGACCGCGCTGATTGGCGAGCATGCCGGTGCCGAGCACTGGCAGCAGCACCTGGAACAGCAGGTCGAGGCAGCGCGCAGCGCGCAGGCAACGACCGGCCAGCAGTTGCAGCAGGCCCAGGCCCAGGCCATCGAGCGGGCTGCCGAACTCAAGGCAGACGAACAGCGTCTGGGCGCCCTGGAGCAGGAAAGCCAGCAGCTCGACCACGCCATCGGGCAATGGCGCCAGGGTCACCCGGAACTCGACGATGCCGGGCTGGACCAGCTGCTGGCGGTGGATGACGAGCAGGTCAGTCAACTGCGCCAGCGCCTGCAACAGGCAGAAAAGGCCATCGAGCAGGCCGGCGTGCTCGTCGCAGAGCGCGAACAGCGCCTGCAGCAGCATCAGGCCCAGGCCAGCGGCGAGGTACCCGCCGAGCAGCTGGAGCAGGCGCTGAGCGAGCTGCAGCAACACCTGGTGATCAGCGAACAGCAGTGCGCCGAACTGCGCGCCGAGCAGGCCGACGACCAGCGCCGGCAACTGGCCAACCAGGCCCTGGCCGAGCGCATCGCCCAGGCCCATGCCCAATGGCAGCGCTGGGCACGCCTGAACGCGCTGATCGGCTCGGCCACCGGCGACGTGTTCCGCAAGATCGCCCAGGGCTACAACCTCGATCTGTTGGTGCACCACGCCAACGCCCAGTTGCGCCAGCTGGCGCGGCGCTACCGGCTCAAGCGTGGCGGCAGCGCGCTGGGGCTGCTGGTACTGGATACCGAGATGGGCGACGAACTGCGTTCGGTGCACTCGCTGTCCGGCGGCGAGACCTTCCTGGTGTCGCTGGCACTGGCGCTGGGCCTGGCCTCGATGGCCTCGAGCACCTTGCGCATCGAGTCGCTGTTCATCGACGAAGGCTTCGGCAGCCTCGACCCGGAGTCGCTGCAACTGGCCATGGACGCGCTGGACGGCCTGCAGGCCCAGGGCCGCAAGGTGGCGGTGATCTCCCACGTGCAGGAAATGCATGAGCGGATCCCGGTGCAGATCCAGGTGCGGCGCCAGGGCAATGGGTTGAGCACGGTGGAGGTCAGCGGATGATCCTGTATTCGTTCCGCCGCTGCCCCTACGCGATGCGTGCGCGCATGGCCTTGCGCTACGCCGGTTGCCCGGTGCAGATCTGCGAAGTGAGCCTGAAGGCCAAGCCGGCCGACATGCTGGCGCTGTCGCCCAAGGGCACGGTGCCGGTGTTGAGCGTGGACGGTGAGGTACTGGAGGAAAGCCTGCAGATCATGCACTGGGCGCTGGCCCGGCATGATCCGCAAAACTGGGCGCTGCGGGACGACCCGAACGCAGCGCAGCAGGCCACGCAACTGATCGAGCGCAATGACACGCTGTTCAAGCAGCAGCTCAATCACTACAAGTATGCCGAGCGTTACCCGGAGCAGTCGCGCGAGACGTATCGCGCGCTGGCCGAGGCGGTACTGCTGGACCTGGAACAGCGTCTCGAGCGGCAGGCCTACCTGGTGGCGGCGCACCCGAGCATCGCGGACGTGGCGCTGATGCCATTCGTTCGCCAGTTTGCCGGGGTCGAGCCTGACTGGTTTGCCACAGCGCCCTACCCGCGCTTGCGCGTGTGGTTGCAGGGGTGGCTGGAGTCGGTGCTGTTCAAGGCGATCATGGCACGCTGACCAGCGAAGGGGCCGGTACTGACGCTACAAGGTCAGCACCGGAAACGATCAGTGCTGGACCTTGTGATCCAGCGCCGCATAGAAATTCGCGCTTTGCTGCAGGTACTTCTGGGTGTAGCTCGGGGTGGAGGATTTTTTCTCGCGGATCTCGACCTGGGCGCCGGCAGGCAGCACCACAGAGGCAGAAATGGCCGAAGCCGCGATAACCGAAAAAAGATTGAAGTTCATGGCAATGCCCTCGAAAGCGTCAGGTTGAAGTGGCCGGTTGGGCCGTGGTTCAAACCTACGCCGCTGCCGGCGCACTGAAAAATTCATTGCGCCAGTAGCGAATATCAAGGCGATTGATAGTTCAGTCGACGAACTTGAGGTCCGAAGGCGATTGCAGTGCCAGCGTCTGCACCACCTCGCCCAGCAGGCCGGTCTGCGCATCGCGCCGGATCACCACGATCTGGTTGCTCTGCTGGTTGCCGACCAGCACGTAGCCCCCGGTCGGGTCCAGGGTGAACTCGCGCGGGTGATCACCCTCCACCGAACGGCGCTGCACCTGGCGCAGGCTGCCATCCTGACGGTCGATGGCGAACACGATCAGTTCGTTGCGGGTGCCGCGGTTGCTCACGTACACGAAGCGCCCGTCGGCGGACACATGCACCGCGCTGGCCGCCTTGGCCGCGGCATCGGCCTGTTCGGTCAACGGCAGGATCTGGCGCTGGCTCAGGGTGCCGTCTTGGTAGTCGAACACCACCAGCTGTGCACTCATTTCCAGGGTCAGGTAGGCATGCTTGCCGTTTGGACCGAACGCCAGGTGACGCGGCCCGCTGCCCGGCGGCAGGACGACCGGGGTTGCCGCGCCCAGTGGCCGGGTCGGGGTCTGGGGCTGGTAGCGGTAGCCGATCACCTGGTCGGCGCCAAGGTCGCTGGCAAACAGGTATCGCCCGTCCGGGGACGGCACCACCGAATGCACATGCGGCCCGGCCTGGCGCTCGGGGTTCACCCCGCTGGCCACATGGCGCACCTGCTGCACCGACGCCGACAAACGGCCATCGGCGGCGACCGGCAACACGCTGAGGCTGCCGCCCGGCTCAGGCTTGACGCCGTAGTTGGCCACGAACAGATAACGCCCATCCAGGCTCAGGCTCGAGTGGGTCGGTTCGTCACCGTCGCTGGACACCTGGCTCGACAGGCTCAGTTCACCGCTGTCATGCGCCCGGGCAAAGCTGCTGACCTGGCCCTGGCCGTCACCGTTCTCGTTGACCGCGAACACGTTGCGCCGGTCCGGCGACAGCGTCAGCCAGGACGGGTTGCTGCTTCTGAGCACTTGCAGGGGCGTGAGGTCGAGCTGGCCGCGCTGGCTGTCGAAGCGGTAGCGGTAGATCCCGTCATGGGTGCCCACCAGCAGTTCATGGCCGTGGGCGTTGAGCGTCAGCGCCATGGCACTAGCGGTCAGCAGGGACATCAGCTGGCGTTTCATCGTCGTCCTCTTCAGAAGCGCGCAAGGCACTCATGCAGACTAGTTGATGCTCGCCCGTGTCGTCGCTGAGCTGCCAGTGCTCGCCGGCAAGCGTCGCGTTGCCGATCTGCTCGGGGCTGAACTGCCATTTCTTCAACGCACGGCCGTCCATCAATTCGATGCGCAGGCCCGTATCGTCGAAGGTGAAGTCGAATGCGTGCAGGCCATCGATCAACAGCATGTCGCAGGATTCAAGGGCTTGGGCAAGGGTGGTCATGGGGGGGTATCCCTGATTAAACACGCATGATACCCCAACCTTAAAAGCATCGCGGGTCAAGCCCGCTCCCACAAGGACCGCGGTAGTCATTGTGGGAGCGGGCTTGACCCGCGATGAAAACGACGCAGTGTGTCAGTGCGCGAAGATCGACTTGCTCTGGGTGCCCGCCATCTTCTCCGGCTTGATCAGGAAGCGTGCCAGCGCCGGCAACAGCCACAGCGCGCCGAACATGTTCCACAGCAGCATGAAGGTCAGCATCAGGCCCATGTCGGCCTGGAACTTGATAGCCGAGAAAATCCAGGTGCACACCCCGATCGCCAGGCACAACCCGGTGAACAGCACCGCCTTGCCGGTGGAGCGCAGCGTCTGGTAATAGGCCTCCTGCAACGGCAGGCCGGCGCGCAGGAAGCTCTCCAGGCGGCTGTAGATGTAGATCCCGTAGTCCACGCCGATGCCCACGCCCAGCGCCACCACCGGCAAGGTCGCGACCTTGACGCCGATGCCCATGAACGCCATCAGCGCGTTGCCCAGCACCGAGGTCAGCACCAGCGGCAGCACGATGCACAGGGTGGCAGCAAACGAGCGGAAGGTGATCATGCACATCACCGCCACGCACAGGTACACCAGGATCAGGATGGTCAGCTCGGCCGACCGGATCACCTCGTTGGTGGCCGCCTCGATCCCTGCGTTGCCCGCCGCCAGCAGGAACTCCAGGCCCTCCTGGTCATGCTCGGCAGCGAATGCCTTGACCGCATCCACCACGCGGTCGAGGGTCTCGGCCTTGTGGTCGTTGAGGAACACCAGCACCGGCGCCAGCGAACAGTCGGCGTTGTACAGGCCCTCGGCACGCGACACCGAGGTGTTGAGGATGTCCGGGTTGCGCGACAGGCTTTCCCATTTCAGGTTGCCCTCGTTCATGCCCTTGATCATCTGCTTGGACACGGTCACCAGCGAGATCGCCGACTGCACCCCGGGGGTGTTCTCCATCTTCCACATCAGCTCGTCGACCGGCGCCATGGTCTTGTACACCGAGCAGCCTTCGGTCGGGGTCTTGACCATCACCACCAGCACGTCGGAGCTGGTGGAGTAGTTGTCGATGATGAAGGCGTTGTCCTTGTTGTAGCGCGAATCCGGACGCAGCTCCGGCGCACCCTGGTCGAGGTCGCCGATCTTCAGGTTCTGGCTGTACCACAGGCCGCCACCGAACATCGCCAGCGCCAGCAGCACCGACACCGGCGCCACCTTGGGGCTGGCGAAGCTGGACAGCAGGCGCCAGAACGGATGCTCGCGGGTCGCATCCTTCTTGCTGCGTTCGATGGCCTTCTTGCTGATGCCCACATAGGAGATCGCCACCGGCAGCAGGATCAGGTTGGTGAACACGATCACCGCCACGCCGATCGAGGCACCGATGGCCAGTTCACGGATGACCCCGATGTCGATGATCAGCAAGGTGATGAAGCCCACCGCATCGGCCAGGATGGCGATCATGCCCGGCAGGAACAGCTGGCGGAAGGTACGCCGCGCCGCAGTCAGCGCGTTCTCGGCCTCGCTGGACTGCAAGGCGATGCCGTTGATCTTCTGCACCCCGTGGGAGATGCCGATGGCGAAGATCAGGAACGGCACCAGCATCGAATACGGGTCGAGCCCGAAGCCCACCGCGTGCATCAGCCCCAGTTGCCACACCACCGCCACCAGGGTGGTGATGAGCACGGCAATGGTGCTGCGGATGCACCAGGTGAACCAGTACAGCAGCACCCAGGTGATCACCAGGGCGATGCCGAAGAACATCACCACCATCATCAGGCCGTCGATCAGGTCGCCGACCTTCTTGGCAAAGCCCACGATGTGGATCTTGACGTTGGGGTTCTGCGCCTCGAACTTGTTGCGGATCAGGTCTTCGAGCTGGTGCGAGAACGCCTGGTAGTCGAGCTTGATCTGGCGCCCCGGGTCGTTGGGGTCGGGGTAGGATTCGAGCAGCGGCACATCGACGATGCTCGACTTGAAGTTGTTGGCCACCAGCCGGCCGACCTGACCGGACTTGAGCACGTTGTTGCGCAGTTGCTCCAGGCTGTCGGGCGAACCGTCGTAGGTCTGCGGGATCACCTCGCCACCGGCGAAGCCCTCCTCGGTCACCTCGGTCCAGCGCACGCTGGGGCTCCACAGCGACTTGAGCGCCGAACGATCGACGCCAGGAATGTAGAACACCTCGTCGTGGATCTGGCGCAGGGTCTCCATGTACGCCTTGCTGAAGATGTCACCGTCCTTGGCCTCCACCGAGATCCGCACGGTGTTGCCCAGGTTGGCCAGGTCGTTGCGGTGCTCGATCATGTTCTGGATGAACGGATGCTCCAGCGGGATCATCTTCTCGAAGCTGGTGGACGGGCGAATCAGCATGGCCTGCCAGAACAGGAACAGGCTCACCAGCACACAGATGCCGATCACCGCCGGGCGGTTGTTGAATATCAGGCGCTCGAGCAGGCTCGCCTTGTCCTGGTTGTGCTGCATGTTGAACGACTCCTGACTGCTCATGGTTGCGCCCTCGCGGCGCCGGTGGCGGTAGCCAGGCGTGCCCCGCCCTGGCCGACCAGGATCAGCTGCCCATCGGCCTGGCCGCTCACGCCCGAAAGGGCGATACGGTCGGGCCGGTTGAACACGCTGAAGCTCTGGCCGTCATCGGTGCTGCGCAACACGCTGCCGCCGTTGCCCACCAGCACCAGGCTGCCGTCTTCGAGTAGCGTAGCGCTTGCCAGGCCGAATTCGAGCGCACCGCGCTCGCCCTGGAGCGCGATGGCCTGCCAGGTGCTGCCGAAATCGCTGGAACGGTACAGGTTGCCGCGCAGGCCGTAGACCAGCAGGGTATCGGCGCGGGCGGTACCGATCGCTCCGAACAGCGAGCCCTCGTAGGGGCCGTCGAGGTGTTCCCATGTCTGCCCGGCATCGCGGGAGCGGAACATGCTGCCCTGCTCGCCCACGATGAACAGGCCCGCGCCCTTCACGGCAGCGATGCCATTGAGGTGGTACTGATCGGGGTTGTCGAGGCGCTCTGCGACGTCCTGCCAGTGCGCGCCGCCGTCGGTGGTTTCGAACAGGCTGCCATAGGCCCCCACGGCCAGCCCGTGCCGGGTGTCCTGGAACCAGACATCCAGCAGCGGGGATTCGCGGGACGGGTCTTCGAACTGTTTGCTCCAGGTGGCGCCGCCGTCGCTACTGGCGAGGATCTGCGCATCATGGCCCACTGCCCAGCCGTGCTTGGCATCGGCGAAGTACACGGCAGTGAGCAGTTGGCGGCTGGGGACGCGGGCCTGGGTCCAGCTCTGGCCCTGGTCGTCGGAGAAGAGGATATGCCCGCGTTCGCCCACCGCCACCAGGCGCGGCCCGGCCTTGGCGATGTCGATCAGCAGGCTGTGGGAGGCCTTGTTCGAGGTCTGTGAATACACCGTCTGCGGTGTCGGGCCGTCATCGGCAGCCCCGGCGGTTGCGGCGAACAGCCCCAGGCCCAGGCTCAGCAAGACGCTGGCCGTGAATACATTCATAGTCCTCTCCCACATTATTGTTATTCGGTGCTACTGGCGGGGCTGGAAGCGGCAATCTAGAGCCCCGCGAATGCTGGCCTCAAGCTAGCAGGCTTTGGAAATGGATGACAACGTACAACGCGTTATGTTTTGTTAAGCGCGGCCTCTGGGTCGTGGATGTCGCGTTGTCCGCCCGCACCTTCATCATAAAAAAGGGGGCTGCCCCGAAAAGGCCAGCCCCCTGTTCAACCTGCCCTCAACCTCAGGCCAGGCTCTTGCTCACCACCTCGAACACATCGCTGGACAGCCCGCCCGAGCCGCGGATGCGCTCCAGCTCGGCCTTCATCAGCGCCTGGCGCGCGGCATCGTACTTGCGCCAGCGGGTCAGCGGCGCCAGCTGGCGCGAGGCGATCTGCGGGTTGAAGCCGTTCAGTTCGATCACCAGGTCCGCCAGGAAGCGATAACCCGAGCCATCGGCCGCATGGAAGTTGACCAGGTTCTGCCCGGCGAACGCACCGATCAACGCGCGCACCTTGTTCGGGTTCTTCAGGGTGAACGCCGGGTGCTCCATCAACCCACGCACTCGCGCCAGGCCGCCCGGCAACGGGCTGCCCGCCTGCACGCTGAACCACTGGTCCATCACCAGCGGGTTGTCCTTGAAGTGCTCGGCAAAACTTTGCAGTGCCCTGGCGCGCTCGTCCTGGAACGGCGAATTGACCAGCACGGCCAGTGCGGTCAGGCGTTCGGTCATGTTGTCGCACGCCTCGAACTGCTCGAGCGTCGCCTCCAGCACCTGCGCCCGGCCCGTGAGCATCAGGTACGACAGCGCGATGTTCTGCAGGCTGCGCCGGGCAAAGTGCTCGGCCTCGGCCACATAGGCGGTTTCGCGCGAGACCGCACGGTTGGCCTGGTAGCGCGCCCACAGCCCGTCGAACAGTTGCTCGGCCAGTTGCTGGCGGGCAAAGTCGCGGGCCGCGTGAATCGCGTCCACATCGGCCACTTCGCTGATTTCGGTGAGGTAGGCCTCACTCGGCAGCGAGAGCATTTCGGCGACCATGGCCTGGTCGAGTGCCTCGTTGGCCAGCACGCTGCCCAGGGCAGTGACCAGGCGCTGATCGAGCACCAGGGCTTCACCGCGCTGATGCTGCGCGATCAGTTCCTGCAAGACCTGAACCGACAGTTGCTGGCCGGCTTCCCAGCGATTGAAGCCATCGCTGTCGTGCTGCATCAGGAACATGAGTTGGTCGCGGTCGTACGGGAAGCTCAGCTTGACCGGCGCACTGAAGCCGCGCAGCAGCGACGGCAACGGCCTGGCGGCCACGTCGACGAAGGTGAAGGTCTGCTCGGCCTCGGTCACCGACAGCACCCGCGTGGTCGCGCCCGCCTGCGTTTCGCCTTGCAGGCGCAGGGCAATGTCGTTGCCCTGGGCATCGAGCAGGCCCAGTTCGACCGGGATCACGAACGGCTGCTTCTCGACCTTGTCCGGGGTTGCCGGGCAGCTCTGGCTGAAGGTCAGACTGTAGGTCTGGGCAGCGGCGTCGTACGCCTCGCTGACGTTCAGGCGCGGCGTGCCGGCCTGGCTGTACCAGCGCTTGAACTGGGTCAGGTCGACGCCGTTGGCGTCTTCCATGGCCTTGATGAAGTCGTCGCAGGTCACGGCCTGGCCGTCATGGCGTTCGAAGTACAGGTCGCTGCCCTTGCGAAAGCCCTCGGCACCCAGCAGCGTGTGCACCATGCGCACCACTTCCGAGCCCTTCTCGTACACGGTCAGGGTGTAGAAGTTGGAAATCTCGATGAAGCTGTCCGGGCGCACGGCGTGGGCCATGGGGCCGGCGTCTTCGGCGAACTGGTGGGTACGCAGGTAGGCCACGTCCTCGATGCGCTTGACCGTGCGCGAGTTCATGTCGGCGCTGAACTCGGAATCGCGGAACACCGTGAAGCCTTCCTTGAGCGACAGCTGGAACCAGTCGCGGCAGGTCACGCGGTTGCCCGACCAGTTGTGGAAGTACTCGTGGGCCACCACCGCCTCGACCCGCTGGTGCGCGGCATCGGTGGCGGTCTCGGCACGCGCCAGCACGCAGCTGGAGTTGAAGATGTTGAGGCCCTTGTTCTCCATGGCGCCCATGTTGAAGTCGTTGACCGCCACGATCATGAAGATGTCCAGGTCGTATTCGCGGCCATACACCTCTTCGTCCCAGCGCATGGATTTCTTCAGGCTGACCATGGCGTGCTGGCACTTGTCGATGTTCTCCGGCTCGACATAGATGCGCAGGGTCACGTCGCGCCCCGACTGGCGGGTGAAGGTGTCTTCGACGCACCACAGGTCGCCGGCCACCAGTGCGAACAGGTAGGCCGGTTTCTTGAACGGGTCTTCCCAGGTGGCCCAGTGCCGACCGTCCTGCTGCGGCCCGCTGCCGATGGGGTTGCCGTTGGACAGCAGGACCGGGTAGCGATGCTGCTCGGCGATCACCGTGGTGGTGAAGGTGCTCATCACGTCCGGGCGGTCGAGGTAGTAGGTGATCTTGCGAAAGCCCTCGGCCTCGCACTGGGTGCAGAACATGCCGCCGGACTTGTACAGGCCCTCGAGCGCGGTGTTGGTCTCGGGGTGGATCTTCACGCTGGTGTCCAGGGTGAAGCGCTCGGCAGTGGGCTGCAGGGTCAGGTGGCTGTCGTCGAGCTGGTAGTCGTCAGCGCCCAGCGGCTGGTCGTCCAGCGCCACGCTGAGCAGTTCCAGCTGCTGGCCGTCGAGCACCAGCGCCGGCAGGCCGGCACCGCGCGCCGGGTTGCGGCGCATGACCAGCTGCGCGTGGACCAGGCTGTGGTCCTCGAACAGTTCGAAGGTCAGGTGCGTCTCGTCGATCAGGTACTCGGGTGCCTGATAGTCCTTGAGGTAGATCACTTGCGGCTGTTCGGTACGCATGTGGCGGTCCTTTTACTGATGCACGGCCAGCTGGTAGGCCGTGTACTTGCGAATATTGATCACGCCGGTATCGAAAATCAGGTACTGGCCCTTGATCCCCAGCAGGGTGCCTTCGGCGACAGGGTTCTTGTCCAGGTTGAAGCTCACGATCTTGCTCGGGTACGCCTCTACCGGGTAGCTGATTTCAATCGGCTCGACGTCGGTCAGCGGCTGGATCGCCTGCAGGCCGAAGCGGTCCTGCAGGCCCTTGAAACCTTCACTGCAGCTGTCGAACAACTGCTCGCGCACGGCCACCAGGTCGACCGCCTCGGCGTTGCCCTTGAGCAGTGCGCGCCAGTTGGTGCGGTCGGCCACCTGGCTGCGGAACAGGTCCTCGACCAGCCCGGACTGCTGCCGGGTGGCCACCCGCACGATCGGCAGGGCCTGGCTGGCGCCCTGGTCGAGCCAGCGCGTGGGCAGCTGGGTGGCGCGGGTGATGCCGACCTTGATACCCGACGAGTTGGCCAGGTACACCACGTGGTCGGTCATGCAGAACTGCTCGCCCCAGGCCGGGTCACGGCAGGTGCCGTGCTCGTAGTGGCAGCGCTCGGGGCTCATGATGCAGGTGTCGCATTGCGCCAGCCTGGTCATGCACGGGTAGCAGTAACCCTGGCTGAAGCTGGTCTTGGTCTTGCGCCCGCAGTGGGTACAGTGGATCGCGCCCAGGTATTCGAGACGCACGGTCTTGCCCAGCAGGGGGTTGACCGGCACTTCGACGTCGCCCAGGCGAAACGCGTATTGCACGACCGGCTGCTCGAGGCGCGCCGTCATCTTGCTGATGGAACCACGGCCGAGTTCGATCAATGGATCGCGTCCGACTTGAACAGGATGTTGGGCACCGGCGCGGACTTGGAGGCGCATTCCTGCGGGCCCATGTAGCCGGTACGCTGGTCTTCGGGCAGGTTCTGCATCTCCCAGGCGATCACGGCCTGCAACGACAGCTCCTTCTGCTCGGCGGTGAGCTTGCGCCCGTCGGACCATTTGCCGATTTCCACGGCCAGTTTCAGGCTGGCGTAGATCTCCGGGGTGATGTTTTCGATCATTTGCGCAAAAGTGGACATAGCGTCTCCAAAAATCAAGCTGACAGTTTACGCCGGGCCAGTGCCCCGCCCAAGAGCCCGCTGAGGCAGCCGACCAACAGCCCACCCACGTGGGCGGCGTTGGCGATCGCGCCGAAGCCGAGCAGGGTGATCAACCCCGACAGGCACAGCAGCAGCCATACCAGCATCATCACCAGCACGCCACGCGGCATGCGATACACCGGGTTCGGCGCCAGCCACTGGTACAGCCAGATGTGCCCGAGCAGGCCGTACAGCACCCCGGACAAGCCGCCGAACAGGCTGGGCCCGCCGAACACGAACTGCGCCATGTTCGACACCAGGCTGAACAGCAGGGTCAGCGACAGCAAGGCCAGGGTGCCCTGACGCAGCTCGATGCGCCGCCCCAGCTCCCAGTACCACAGGCCGTTCATGGCCAGGTGCAGGATGCCGAAGTGCACCAGCATCGGGCTGAACAAGCGCCACCACTGGCCTGCATCGAGGCTGGTCAGCAACGGGGTTAAATACAGGTAGTCGCCCTGCACGCGAAAATCCAGGAAGGTCAGCCAGCTCAAGGTGGCGAAGTTGTCGCCCAGGCCGGTCAGTGCCGCCACCACCACGCACAGCAGCAACACCGCTGCAGTGGCCTTGCTGGCCTTCGCCTGCGCGGCCAGGCTCGGGCGCGGTGGGGCCGGGGGCTGCGCCAGGGGCGGCAGTTGCACATCGGCATTGCCCTCCGGATAGCGCTGGTACAGCTGGCGAACATCTTCCACCAGGTAGTCGGCGGTCCACAGTACCTGCTCCTCGCCCTCCTCCGAGACCCGGTGCGGCACCTGCAGGCGCTTGAGCAGCTCGACAAAGCCGCTGAGGTCGACGCTCAGGGGCAGGCGCATCACCATTGCCGCACTCATTGACTGGCCTCCGGCCGTTCGACATCCACCCATACGAACTTGTGCGGGTCGATGCGGGTTTCATCATCCAGCCGATAGGCCACCAGCTTCCCGTAGAGCACCGCACTGTAGTCCAGGCACGCCAGGTTGGCGCGGATGGGTGCGGGCCGGCCGCTGCGCCAGTAATGGCCGACGAACAACAGCGGCTCGTCGTCACCGTAGCGCAGCAGCGCGTTCTTCTGGCTGCGACTGAGCGGCGCATTGGCCACTTCGGCCGGCAGCGCATCGGGCTGGAACACGATATCGCCGTAGGTCTGCGGGTCTTCCTCCCAGAACTTGGTGCGAAAGAATGCGCGAGTCAGGCCGTCGCCGCCGGTCAGGGTGAGGCCGTCGGGCAGGCGCATGTCGGTGCCGCGCAGCAGCCGGTTGCACACGGTGTGGGCAAAGCTGCCGCCCACGGCCGAGGCCTGCACGAAATGCTCGTCGATGCGCCCGTCCGGATGCTGCTGGCGCAGCGGCTCGATCAGGCGCGCGTCCCAGCAGGCATGTACCACGCGAAAGCGTCCGGCATCGATGAACAGCGGCAGCTCGTAGAACCAGCCGAGGAAGTCGTGCCAGTCGTGGGGGTGGTCGGCGAACTGGGTCAGTGTCTCTTCGATCAGCCGCGCATGGCGCGGGTTGTGCTCGCGCACGAACTGCTTGCCGCTGCCCGGCAGCGCCGGCGTGGTCCAGCCCAGTGCGCTGAATTCGTGGTTGCCCATGATGCAGTGGGCCTGACCGGCTTCGACCATGTCGTGCACGATGTGCAGGGCCTCGCGAATGCGCGGGCCGCGATCGATGATGTCGCCAAGGAAGATCGCCTGACGCTGCGCATGCCGCCACACCCCGCCCTGACGCTTGTACCCCATGGCGTCGAGCAGACGCTCCAGGGTGTGGGCACAGCCGTGGACATCGCCGATCAGGTCGTAACTGCGCGCGGGATCGAGCATCAGTCGCCTCCACCACCCAGACGGCTGCCCCAGCCGAGCTTGGTCCGGCAGACCTCGTAGTAGTTGTGGTCCAGCGGGTGGATCAGGCGCAGCTTCTGCGGCTTCTTGTTCACTGTAATGGTGTCGCCGGGGGCACAGGTGAAATGGTTCTGGCCATCGCACGAGACTTGCGGGTACAGCTGCAGGTCACGCGATACCACGATCTTCAGCTCGCTGTTGCCATCGACCACGATCGGGCGTCCCGAAAGCGTGTGCGGGTACATGGGCACGATCACGATGGCGTCGAGCTTGGGGTGCATGATCGGTCCGCCGGCCGACAGCGCGTAGGCGGTCGAGCCGGTCGGTGTGGCGACGATCAGGCCGTCGGCCTTCTGGCTGCACACGAACTGGCCGTCGATGTAGATCTCGAACTCGATCATGCGGTTGGACTTGCCAGGGTGCAGCACCACGTCGTTGAGCGCGTCGCCCTGGCCGATGGCCTCGCCGTGGCGGCGGACTTCGGCCTGCAGCAGGAAGCGGTTTTCCACCAGGTAGTGGCCGTCGAGCACTTCGGCCACCTTGACCTCCAGCTCGTCGGGGCGAATGTCGGTGAGAAACCCCAGGCTGCCGCGGTTGATGCCCAGTACCGGGATGTTGTGGCGCGCCAGTGCGCGGGCGGCGCCGAGCAGGCTGCCGTCGCCGCCGACCACGATGACCATGTCGCACACCTCGCCCAGCAGCTTGCGCGAAGAGGTCTGCAGGCCGTGGCCGGGCAGCACGTCGGCGATGGTGTCCTCGAGGATCACGTGCAGGTGCCGCTCGAGCAGGAATTTTTTCAGTCGGCGAATGGTATCGAGCACCTGCGAACTGCCAAGGCGGCCGATGATACCGATATTGCGAAATTGCTCCATGGGGCTCCTGCGGGGCACTGCGGCGTTGAATGGGCCGGTTGGCCAAAGCGTTGATTATGGGCGAAAGCGCCGGGCAGCGGCAAACGCCGCAGTTTTTTGCACAAGGCGCCGGGGCGGGCGGCTATGCTCGCAGGATGATGCCCTTTACCGACCTTTGCGACCTGCCCAACCGCCTGCGCCAGCCCCCGGTGCGGGACCTGGCGTGGGTAATCCTTGCGCCCCCCATGCTCGCAGTGACGCCCTGGCCGCAACGCCACCCGTTGGCCGGCAGCGACTGGATGGCCGCACCGGCGCTGCTGCGCGACTGGCTGCTGGCGCTGGACCACGACAGCCGTGACCTGCAGGCCTGGCTGGCACAGGCCGCCAGCCGGCGCCTGGGGTTGTACTACGAGCGGCTGTGGCAGTTCGCGTTGCGCCATGCTCCGGGGGTGGAGCTGCTGGCGGCCAACCTGCCGATCCGCGACGGCGGGCACACCCTGGGCGAGCTGGACATCCTGCTGCGTGACCGCGACGGGGTGCATCACCTGGAGCTGGCCATCAAGCTGTACCTGGGCCCGCAGCACGGTGACGGGCGTAACCCGGCGCAGTGGCTTGGGCCGGGCTGCCATGACCGGCTGGACCGCAAGCTGGCGCACCTGAACGACCATCAACTGCCGATTTCGGCGCGGACCGAGGGGCGCGAGGCGCTGGCGGCGCTGCACATAGACAGCTTCACGGCTCAGCTTTGGCTGGGCGGGTATCTGCTGTATCCATGGCCGGGGACGGCGCAGCCTCCGGCGGGTGCGCACCCGCAGCACTTGCGCGGGCGCTGGCTGCATCAGCGCGACTGGGCCCGGTTTGCGGCGCAGGCCGACCCCGGGCGCTGGCAGCCGTTGCCGCGCCAGGCATGGCTGGCGCCGGCGCGGTACACGCAGGAACAGGCCTGGGGCACGGAACAGTTCCAGGCCTGGCTGCAAGCGCTGGACCCGATGGCCCCCGCGCAGTTGCTGGTGCGGCTGGTGCCTGGGGATAGCGGGGATTGGGTAGAGGCTCAACGCTTGTTTCTGGTGGCCGATGCCTGGCCGAACCTGGCGGGTTAGCATGCACTGGCTGGGCCGGCCCCCACATGAACGTACGCCCCCGTGGGAGCCGGCCTTGCCGGCGAAGGGGCCAGCGCTGACAACATTCTGCTAACCTCGCCCACCCTCACCCAGCACCCGCACAAGGAACCCACCCGTGCCCGGCAATCTTCTCGCCCTGGCGCTCGCCGTCACCCTGGCCTGGCCCGCAAGTGCCAGCGCAGCGCCTGCCCCAGGTCTGGACCAGGACAACGACCTCGCCCTGCTGAGCGACAGCTTCTGGCGCCAGGCGACGCCCACCGACCTGGACACGTGGCTGGCCCCGCGCAGCCAACCCGGCGAGTATCCACCCGGTGTGGTCACCCGCAACACCACGGCCTTTCACCTCGCACTCGAAAACAACGCCTCGCTGGCCATGCTGCAACACCTGCGTGCCGCGCTACCGGCCATGGTCGGGCTCGGCGACTACCCCGAATCGCTGCTGTCCACGGCCATCAAGCACAACCACCCCACTGCCACCATCGAATGGCTGCTGGCCCAGGGCGCGCCGGTGGAAGCCGGCGACTACCACAACCCACGCCCGCTGCTGCTGGCCATCGCCCAGGGCGCCGATGCCTCGCTGATCGACGCCCTGGTCAAGGCCGGCGCCGACACCTCCTACTTCACGCGCAGCGACAGCAACATGGACGCCTTCGACGCCGCAGTGCTGACCGAGCACAGCGCCACGCGCCGGGCCGTCGCCCGCCATCTGCCACTGCCCGAGGCCGGCAGCGAAACCATGGAAGCGATCCTGGTCGAGCTTTCGCGCCAGGGTCGCGACGGGCCCGACGCCCCGCACGTGAGCTACGACATCCTCAGCGTGCTGCTCGAGCGCGGCATGAGCAGCACCGGCACCTACTGCGACCCGCACAAACCCTACTGCCTGGCCGACGACAGGAGCGACCTGATGGACCTGGCCATCCGTATCGAGGACCCGCAACTGGTCGACTACCTGCTCGGCAAGGGTCTGAAGGCCCGCTAGCACACTTTTTTGCCCCAGCGCAGGTGCAGGGCACGCGCAAGCGATTAGAGTTATCCGCACAGCGCCATCAAGAGCGCGGCCATTGACCTGATTGACCGATATGAGGAACCACCATGACCCTGACCAATACGCAGGCACGCTACGGCAGCCTGTCGATCGCCCTGCACTGGCTGATGCTGATTCTGCTGGCGGTGGTATACGCCTGCATCGAACTGCGCGGCATCTTCCCCAAGGACAGCGCCGAGCGCGACCTGATGAAAAGCCTGCACTTCATGCTCGGCCTGAGCGTGTTCGTGCTGGTATGGCTGCGCCTGATCCTGAAGGTCACCCACCCCACCCCGCGCATCGAACCCAAGCCGCCGGCCTGGCAGACGGGCCTGGCGCACCTGATGCACTGGGCGCTTTACGCCCTGATGATCGGCCTGCCGCTGGCCGGCTGGGTGATCCTCAGCGCGGCTGGCAAGCCGATCCCGTTCTTCGGCCTGGAGTTGCCCGCCCTGGTAGCACCGGACACCGACCTGGCCAAGTTCGTCAAGGGCTGGCACGAGTGGTTCGGCGCACTGGGCTACTGGCTGATCGGCCTGCATGCACTGGCCGGCCTCTATCATCACTACGTGGTCCGCGATAACACCCTGCTGCGCATGCTGCCGCAAAAAGGTGACTGACTAGGCGAACCCGCGGCGGCCCTGCAAGCCGCCGGTGTGAACGAAGATCAGCCGCGTGCCGGCCACGAACGCGCCAGCCAGCACACGCTCCTGCAGGGCCAACAACGCCTTGCCGGTGTACAGCGGTTCCAGTGGCAGGCCCGATTCGGCCTCGCTGGCCTGGATGAATGCCAGCAAGGCCGGGTCGACCTTGGCAAAGCCGCCCCGGCTGGCGTCGTGCAGGCGGTAAGTGTCCGGCGCCAGCACCTCGACCTCGCCTTCCACCCCATGCCCCGGCGGCACGGCCAGCGCGCCGTGCACCGGGTGGTCGCCCGCTTCGGCCTGGGCCAGCCCCACCAGCGTGGTACCGCTGCCCACCGCCAGCCACCAGGCGTCGTAATCGGCCCAGCCCACGGCCGCCAGCTGCGCCCGCGCCTGGGTCACGATCTGTGCGCAGCCTTCGGTGCCCAGTGGCCCCGCGCCGCCTTCGGGCACGCAATGCCATGCCGGGTAGAGGGCTTGCCAGGGCTGCCAGAAATCCGCCTGATGCCGCGCCCTGTATCCGGCGTACCCCAGCCAGTGCAGGTGCATGCCCAGTGCTTGCAGGTCGTGCACGGTGGGGTTGCTGTGCGGGTGCCCACGCAACAGCCCGGCCGTGGCAAAGCCGAAGCGCTTGCCGGCCGCCGCCAGGGCATGCAGGTGGTTGGAATAGGCGCCGCCCAGGCTGATCACCCCCGGGGCACCACGGGCATGGGCAAGGCGCAGGTGCCCCTGCAGCTTGAACCATTTGTTGCCGCTGATCAGCGGGTCGATAAGGTCCAGACGCAGCACTGCCACCTCGACCCCGGCGCGCGCCAGCCAGCCTAGGGCCAGCGGTTGCAGGGGTGCCAGTGGCAGGTCATCGAAAGCGGCAGACATCGAACAGGCTCGGCAGGACGGGAGCGCGCAGTCTACCAGCGCACCCCCGCCACCGCTTTACAGCTCGGCCGCCAGGCGTGAACCCTGGTTGATCGCGCGCTTGGCGTCCAGCTCGGCGGCGACGTCCGCGCCGCCGATCAGGTGTACCGACTGCCCGGCGGCCAGCAGGCCATCCTGCAGCTCGCGCAGCGGGTCCTGGCCGGCGCAGATCACCACGTTGTCCACCGCCAGTACCTGCGGCTCGCCTTCGGCGATACGGATATGCAGGCCGGCGTCGTCGATCTTCAGGTAGTCGACGCTGTTGAGCATCTGCACCCGCTTGTTCTTCAGGCCTGTGCGGTGGATCCAGCCGGTGGTCTTGCCCAGCCCGTCGCCAACCTTGGTCTTCTTGCGCTGCAACAGGTACACCTGGCGCGCCGGAGCATGGGGCTCGGCCTGGATGCCCGCCACGCCGCCGCGCGCTTCGAGCCGGGTGTCGATGCCCCACTCCCTCCAGAACGCCTCGCGGTCCTGGCTGGTGGCAACGCCCTGGTGCACCAGGAACTCCGACACATCGAAGCCGATGCCGCCGGCACCGATCACCGCGACCTTCTGCCCCACCGGCTTGCGCGCCAGCAGCACGTCCAGGTAGCTCAGCACCTTGGCGTGATCGATACCGTCGATGGCCGGCAGGCGAGGCGCGATGCCGGTCGCAAGGATGATCTCGTCGTAGCCGCCCTCCACCAGTTGCTCGACATTGACGCGGGTGTTCAGACACAGCTCCACGCCGGTGGTCTGCAGCTTGCGCTTGAAGTAGCGCAGGGTCTCGAAGAACTCCTCCTTGCCCGGCACGCGCTTGGCCACGTTGAACTGCCCGCCGATCTCGCTGGCCGAGTCGAACAGGGTCACCTGGTGGCCACGCTCGGCGGCCACGGTAGCGGCGGCCAGGCCGGCCGGGCCGGCGCCGACCACGGCAATGCGCTTGGGCTGGGCCACCGGCAGGTAGTTGAGTTCGGTTTCATGGCAGGCCCGCGGGTTGACCAGGCAACTGGTCAGCTTGCCGCCGAAGGTGTGGTCAAGGCAGGCCTGGTTGCAGCCGATGCAGGTGTTGATCTCGTCGCCGCGCCCGGCGGCGGCCTTGTTGACGAAGTCCGGGTCGGCCAGGAACGGGCGTGCCATCGACACCATGTCGGCGTCGCCTTCGGCAAGGATCTGCTCGGCGACTTCCGGGGTGTTGATGCGGTTGGTGGTGATCAGCGGGATCTGCACCGCGCCACGCAACTTGGCGGTGACCTTGCTGAACGCAGCACGCGGCACCTTGGTGGCGATGGTCGGGATACGCGCCTCGTGCCAACCGATGCCGGTGTTGATCAGCGTGGCGCCGGCCTGCTCGATGGCCTGGGCCAGCTGCACGATCTCCTGCCAGTTGCTGCCGCCTTCCACCAGGTCGAGCATCGACAGGCGGAAGATGATGATGAAGTTCGGGCCGACCGCTTCTCGCACCCGGCGCACGATCTCCACGGCCAGGCGCATGCGGTTCTCGTAGCTGCCCCCCCAGCGGTCGGTGCGATGGTTGGTGTGGGCGGCCAGGAACTGGTTGATGAAGTAGCCTTCGGACCCCATGATCTCGACGCCGTCGTACTCGGCGCTCTGGGCCAGCGTGGCGCAGGTGACGAAGTCCTGGATCTGCTTCTCGATGCCCTCTTCGTCCAGCTCGCGGGGCTTGAACGGGTTGATCGGCGCCTGGATCGCGCTGGGGGCCACCTGCTTGGGGCTGTAGGCGTAGCGCCCGGCGTGGAGGATCTGCATGCAGATCTTGCCGCCGGCCTCGTGCACCGCCTGGGTAACGATACGGTGCTTCTGCGCTTCTTCGGCCGTTGTCAGCTTGGCCGCGCCGGAGTATACCCCGCCCTCTTCGTTGGGCCCGATGCCGCCGGTGACCATCAGGCCGACGCCACCACGGGCGCGCTCGGCAAAGTATGCCGCCATGCGCTCGAAACCGCCGGGTTTCTCCTCCAGGCCGGTGTGCATCGAGCCCATCAGGGTGCGGTTGCGCAGGGTGGTGAAGCCCAGGTCCAGCGGGGCAAGCAGGTGCGGGTATTGAGCGGCGGTCATGGTGAACTCCACAGCGAACTGATCACGGAATGCGGGCGCCTCGCTGCGTGCAGCGGGGCCCGTCGGTTATCTGTGAGGGACAGTAATGCGCCTGGAAGTGAGGCTCAATGACCGAAAGTTACAAGTTAATGACCGTAACTGACAGTGCGTGAGGCGCTGACCTGTTCACTGATGCAGGCAGCGTTCGGCCAGTTGCCGAGCCTGATCGTGGGTGATGCCGGTGTTTTGCTGCAGGGCGAGCGGGTGATCGCCCGCGTCCACGAACACCAGCGGGCGGTCGCCCAGGGCCTGGGTCTGCAGCGTAGCCTTGAGGTTGAGGGTCGAAACCTCATAGGGGAACTCGCTTTGCACACGTGCCGCATACGGTGGTTCGCGCTCGCGACCTGGGGTTTCCCACAGTTCGCTGGTGCGGTAGAAATCCGCCTCGCTGACCGTCACCCAGGTCAGCCACACGAACGGCTCGGGTGAGCCGATGATCGGGATTTCCAGGCGTCCGAGCACGAAGTGGTGGGTGTCATCGATGATGCACTGATCGCTGGACAGTGGCGCACGCTGCTCGCGCTCTGCCTGCGGCAGGTCATACCAGGCGGCAGGGGCTGGCGCGCCGAAGGTGGTGGGCAACTCGTCGTGATACTCGCCACAGGTGGCGCAATGGAAGCCTCGCATGGTGGGTGCTCCTTGACACTTAAGGCCGGATCAAGCCGCGCGGCGCGCAAACGGCAGCGTCATGTTACAGGCCCAGCAGTGCCTTGAGCGCAGGCATTACCCACTGGGGGTGATCCTCGTGCGGCGAATGCCCGGTAAACGGGATGTTCAGCAGTTGCGCATTCGCCACCCGATCGGCCAGCTCGCAGGCGTTGGCCCGCGTTACCAGGCGGTCTTGATCGCCATGAATCACCAGCAAATCGGCGGTGATGCCGCACACCGTTTCATTCGGGTAGCCTTGCTCGCCTGAATCCAGCCACAGCTCGCGCAACGCCACGGCCAGGCGGTCGAAATCGGGTTCGGGGTTCAACTGCAGGTAGCGCTCGTAGCTGTGCGGGAACAGCTCACGCCAGCGCGCGCCGGTCACGCGGCTGTACATGCCGCGCACGGGATCATCCGCTTTCAGTTGCCAGTGGGCACCGATCGTCACCAGTTTGTCGATGCCAGCACTCCCGGCAGCCGCGATGCGCAGCGCTGCAATGCCGCCATCGCTGTGGCCGACGAGGCTGAAGCGCTCAAGCCCCAACTGCCGGGCAACCGCCTCCACATCCAGTTGCAAGCGCTGGTAGGTCAGCGGCAGGTGCCCCAGGGTCGATTTGCCCTGGCCTCGGCTGTCGATGCCGATCAGGCGATAATGTTCGGCCAGGGCCGGCGTGATGGCATTGAAGGTTTCGATGTCGCCAAAGCCACCGTGCAGAAAAACCAGTGCCGGGCCCTGTGGGTTGCCTTGCTGTTCACAATAGAGGCGTGCCCCGGCAACTTCGACGTACTGGCCGTCCTGGTGAGTGAATGTCGTCATTTGAGGGTCCCTTGTTTGTGTCGCGGTGGCAATTGTCGGCGGCAGTTTAATGCGTTGCGCCTTCGACGCGGTACCCCCGATGCCCTCATTGCCAGGTATGAAGTCCTTTGCTTAACGCATCGTCCTGTCATTGATCGGAAAGACACATCCTTTGCTTTGGCCCCAAAGGGTCAGTACGAAAATAGCGACAATCATGAGTGCCCCGCCAAACACGCCAGAAAAAGTACTCATGTTGATGCCTTTTTTCGTGCAGCATTGGTTTGCGTAAATCACCGCATGGCACCGCTGAAACATGGCCCACCCACCAAACCAACCATCAACTACAAAGCACAGACTTAAAGCACAGTTCTCGGCGCCAAACACGCACCAGTAAAAGCACTTGCCGAGCCAACTTCAGCTCTTGTTTCCCCTTTCACTCACCCTAAATGAACCACTACATCAAGCGCACACCCCTGAGATCGTGCGTAAAACACCAGAGAAGCCAGCCCGACTCCTGCGGCTGCTCCGCCGTAAACAGTTGTAAGGACCACACACGAAAGCATCTTATTTTTAAATGAAAAAGCATGCCTATACATTTCCAAAAGCCCTGCAAAGGTATTCATATTTATGCCATTACGCTTGCAGTATGCATTTGCATAAAAAACCGTTACAAAAACCACCCCAAACAAAAACCAGAAAATTATTTCTATCAATAGAGCCATCCAAAAGCACACAATACGCCCTCCATCTTTCAGTGGAATAATTACGGTAGAAAACAGAGGTGCGCTCCGGCAACTTCGACGTACTGGCATTCTTGGTGAGTGAATGTCGTCGTTTGAGGGTCCCTTGTTTGTGTCGCGGTGGCAATTGTCGGCGGCAGTTTAATGCGTTGCGCCTTCGACGCGGTACCCCTGATGCCCTCATTGCCATGTATGAAGTCCTTTGCTTAACGCATCGTCCTGTCATTGATCGGAAAGACACATCCCTTACTCTGCCCCCAAAGGGTCAGTACGAAAATAGCGACAATCATGAGTGCCCCGCCATAGGTTGCAGTCAACATGATGAATGACAGCTTTTTATGCTCAAACTTGAAAACCATCGCCCACATTTCAAACATGCCAGAAAAAGTGTTCATATTTACGCCTCTCTTTTTGCAAAATTGATTTGCATAAATCACCGCCGCCGCCATTGAAACACCACAAAAAGCAAACAAGGAAATTCTGAAAAACTGAATCGTGTCGCACATAACTCACCTAGAGTAATGGGGCTGGTACATCACGACAGACAAAACATTCTCGTTTTTCGCCTTACACTGCGCCCCCACGACAGTGCGAACTCGCCAAGCTGGGGCCCCCAATATGAAAAGCCATCCTAGTGGGCTGATACTGCAAAAAGCACGAAGTGATACAACGTGATAGTCATCACGAGCGGAAACATTTTCATCACCCTTGACGCTTAGCACAAAAAATAACCCGCAACCAAGCACACAGTGGAACCAAGCCTCGTCACAAAAATAGCATGCCGAATTACTTCAATAGGTGTGGGTGAATCCAGACCCGCGAGCAGTGCAAGTAAACAGAAAGCAAGATAGGCAATTACTACCATGGCAGCGAGAGCGAGCTTCACACCTAACAAAACGCGCGACTGACTCACCGCGACCTCATAATCAACTAAACAAACTGAATTATAAACCACCAGCCTTCACCAATGGCATGCTCAACTATCATAGAAACTTACCCCAAAAAAACTCTAACGCTTCGTAAGCATCCTCATCGTCATAGGCCTGAACCAGAAACTCAAGCACCTGCGCAACCGCCGCCTGCTTCGCGTCATCCATACATTTTATCTTATAAAGATCATCATCTCTGGCATACATCAGCAGCCTTGATGGCAGTTCCTTGGAAATTACATCACCTTCATCATATTGCTCACATGCGATAAAAAGGTAAGCTGGAAAATAATACCTCATCCCGACGGGGGCCATAAATGACAAACATGCAGATGCATCTCCAACATATTCATCTACCAATATATCTAGCGTAACATCCCACCAATTCCGACCCTTGAAAAAATCCCTGATCTGAAGGGGCTCAGGATAAGAAGACGCTACAATCTGAGAGGCCTCCGGCGGCGCTGTACACTTAAAAGCGAGTTTTATTTGTTCTCGAATTCTGCGCCGTTCCATTTTCATGGAATCTTCTTCTCGCATAGCGCTACACTCTCCCACGCTTTGATTGCTTCATCTCGGTGCTGTTTATCCCCAACAGCGAAATATCGATTATTTACAGCATTACGAGCTAACGCACACTCCAGATTCACCTCACGCTGAATTGAAGCTTGCACAGGATCGGTAACTCCCTTGCAAGTACGACGCCCGCTTTACAGGCCCTGTCAATATCTCGCACCCTGCTTACCGTATTTATCTATAATTAATTTTAAAATCACACCCATGGCTCTGCCCCCATATTGTCAACGCAAGAATAACGATACCTATAGCTGCCCCCCCATAGGCCGCAGTCAGCAGGAGGATGGACAGCTTCCTGCTCTCAAACTTAAAAACCTTGCCCCACACCTCTAACATACCTGAGAACGTATTCATGTTGATGCCATTTTTTTACTGTACGCGCTTGCATACAACACAGCAGAAACCAACAAAACCCAACAAATAACAAACAAAAAAATCCGAACGAACTGTATTACGCCGCACATAACCTACTACCTAAAAAACGTAACACCTGGGCCGGCAGGAGCTTTAACTTCAGGGCCACCCCTATAAACATAAAGCTCGGACTGGTTGAGGGTTGCCTAAAACAACCCTGAATCAACGCCATTCCTACTCCCACACCTACGTTGACTCCTTTGCATCAGGATCAGAAAACTCCAAACCACATGATGGCTTCCGGTCCATATGCTTAACGCATTGATCTGTCATTGATTGGAAAAATGCACCCCTGGCTCTGCCCCCACAAAGTTAACACGAGAATAATGACTGCTACGCACAGCCCCCCAAAGGCGGCTGTCAGCATCAATATCGACAGTTTTTTGTTTTCAAACCTAAAGACCATGCCCCACATTTCAAAAAGGCCTGAAAAGGTATTCATATTGATACCTTTTTTCTTGCAACAATGATTGGCATAAATGACGGATGCCGCCACAAACACCCCACCGAGGACAAATAAAAAAATACGGAAGAACTGCAATACATCACACATAAACCACCTAGAACAATGGAATTGAAACAGCGGGGCTGGCAGGCGTCTTGATCTCAGGCCCCACTCCTGCCCCGAAACCTACATACAGTTCTGGCCACGTCGAGGTCTGCGTGACATCAATCTGGATGATACCTAGCGCTACCCCAACTCCCGCCGCCGCCGGCAACGACTTCGAGTCAGGATCAGAGAATTTGAAACCGCAACTAGCAGTCGCACGAGCACCTACACTCATAACGGGTATAGCCACCTGCCCCGCCGCACCGGTTTTTTCGTTTGCACTCATACCGAACGAGACGCCCGTGCCTACCGCAGCAGTAGCAGAAGCCCTACACTCCCCCGTCATAATAGGTTTGGCCGGCGGCGGCGCCATCGCTCGGGAAACCTCATCCGGTGTCGCACCATTCTGCAACATCCAACTTCCCAGTGAAGCGCGCTCCGCGACGCCGGGCATGTTCAGGTCGAACAGCCCCAACGGGTCAGCCCGCATAACAGGCTTGTTACTCACATAGCTGTACACGTTCAACCCACCCAGCATCCCGATCGGGTCTCTCGACACATAGCGCGCCATGCGGGGTTCGTAGTAACGGAATCGGTTGTAATGCAGCCCCGTTTCAGGGTCGTGGTATTGCCCCTGAAAACGAATCGGATTGCCCACGCCATGCTGCGCGGCCCACGACGAGCGCTCTTCACGAACCTCACCCCACACCTTGTACTGCCCCGTCCAGGCAACATTGCCGTTGTGGTCGGTGATTTCCATTGGCGTGCCCAGGTGGTCGCAGTGGTACCAGGCAATGACGTCGAACGCTGGCGCAGTGGGCAGTGCCTGCCAGAGTGGGTCCTGGTCGATGTCGTAATGACGGCCCTGCCAGTCGGGTTGCCTGAGCAGGCGTATCGAGCGCTTGTGCAACGCTTGAGCCACAGGCACGAAGCGGCCCGGTTCGTAGAGGTAGTGAACGGTACGGCCTGTGTCGCCCTCGTCGAGGGGCAATGCGCTTTCCCAGGCCAGGGTTTCGCCGTCCCATCCGTACAGCGTGAAACCGCAGTGCAGCTCACGCTGACGCTTGCTGCGCTGCATTGCATTCCAGCCGGTGCCGGCCTCGGGCTTGTCCTTGTAATGGGCGACGGCATGCTTGTGCAACCGCCGACCAAGGGCGTCATAGCTGTATTCCACACTGAGCCTGTCGTCGCTGTAGCGCACCAGGCGATTGAACAAGTCCCAGCTGAAGTGGGCAGGCACACCGTTGTGCAAGCGTTGCACAAGGTTACCGCGCTCGTCATACGTGTAGCGGCTGCCCGCGTATTCGCGCAGCACGTTGTCCATCACATTGTGGGAGCTGGCATCGTTATCCAGCGGGCGATGCAGTTGCCGCGCCTTGTCCGTCAGGTTGCCGGCCGGGTCGAAGGCAAAGGTTTCTTCACCCAGGCGGCTGTTGGCCTGCAGCAGGCGGCCTAGCGGATCGTACTGGTAGTCCAGGTGACCACGACGGGTATCGAGGATGTCTGTCAGTTGACCGGTCGGGTCGTATTGATACTCGCGCTTGCACAGAATGGATTGGCCGTCATGACTGGTGAGCAACTGTTCTTGCGGACGCCCTAGCGCGTCCCATACCTGCGTTTGCGTCAGTTTGTTGCCCTGATGGCGGGCGACTTCGCGATGCAGATCGTCGCGCTCATAAGCCAGTATTTCGTGCTGGTCAAGTCGCATGCCCAAGAGATGGCCGCTGCCGTAAGTCAGCCAGCTGACCTTGTGGCCATCCGGGCGCGTGGTGGCGATTCGCTGGTTGAGTGCGTCGTACTCGTGCAGCCACACCGCTACCATCGGCGTACCCGTTGCCAGGTAATGCTGGTGCTCACGGGTCAGGTTGCCCGCGTCGTCATAGAACCATTGCAGTGTGCTGGAGTCGTTGATCGCCTGCAGCACCTTGCCATTACCGTCGTAGGCAAAGCGCTCTGTTTGGTGCTGATCGCCAAGGTGCGCTGTGCGCTCGATCAACCGGCCCATGCGGTCGTGGTGCAAATCGATGCGGCGCTGACCCACCTGGCTGCTCGCCAGGCGCCCAGTGCAGGGGTCGTACCGATAACGGACGGTCACACCATCGAAGCCGGTTTCTGCCACTCGACGTCCCATGGGATCGTACTGGTAAAACGCGCACTGCTCGTTCTGGTTCTCCAGGCTGAGCAACCGCCCCAGCCTGTCCCACTGGTAGCGCAACGTGTGCTCCTTCGCATCCACCCGTTCAGCCAACAGACCGGCAGCCGTATAGGACCAGGTAGTACAGCGATCCAGCGCATCCAGGTGCGCGAGCAAGCGCCCTTCGGCGTCACGCTCGAAGCGCTCTTCGGTTTTGTCTGGATGAATCACCTTGGCCAACTGCCCCGCCTTGTATTCGTACTGCGTCTTGTCGCCCGCCGCATTCGCGGTTTCCACCAATTGCCCGCATTCGTTGTAGTGCCACTGGCTGGTCTTGCCCGAACAGTCGGTGTATTCGAGCATCTGCCCGGCCTCGTTGTACCCGAGTTTCTTCTCGTTGCCGTGAGCATCCTTGATTGCCTTGACCTGGCCTGTGGCGGTGTAGGCAAACTCGGTCTTGTTGCCCAGCGGGTCGACCGTCTCTACCAGGTTGCCGCGCTCGTCGTAGTCCCGTCGCCACAGCCCACCTTCAGCATCCCGAACCTTGATCAGCTGATCATCGTCGCTGTACGCGTAATGCACCACGCTATGGTCGGCACGAATGTGTTGCAGCCGGTTGCTTCGCTCGTCGTAGGCAAAACGATCCTGGCTGCCGTCGGCATGAAGGTGGCGAATCAGGTTCTTGCGCTGGTCGCGAAACAGCCACTCCGAGCGCCCATCCGGGTACTCGATACGATAGGTGTAGCCCTGCGCATCGTAATAGTGACGGGTCTGCTGGCCATACGCGTCAGTCACCGTTGTCAGGCGAATGTGTTCATCCCAGGTGAGACGAGTCTCGAAGCTGCCGTCGTCTGCCCATTCGTGCACGGCCCTGGCGCGAGGGCCGCTGCCGTCCCAGCGCAAGTTGAGACCACGACCGGTACGGTCGGTATAGCGCGTGATCAGGTGATGCTGGTACGCGTACTGCCAGGCAGCGCCATGCTCGTCCTGGGCGGTTACCAGGTCGCCAAGCCGATCGTGGTGATAAGCGCAGAGCTGGCGCAGCGGCTTGCCATCGACCACCTGCCAGAGCCCCTGGATACGGCCATGCCCGTCAAGCACGGTGCCGAGTTGCAGGTGTACCTTGGCAGGGTCATTCTCCTGGTAGGTGTTGATGTCCGAGAGTACCGGGCGCCCCTGATGACGGTGCTCGTAATGCAGCATGGCTCCTGCGCCACTGCGCAGCACGATATGCGTGAGGAGGAAGCGCCCCCCTGCCCGCTCATAGGTTTCCTTGCGCCCCAGCCCGCGCATGAGAATCAGCTGACTGTCGGTGGTGCGCACCAGGGCGTTGTACTCCACCGGGTCATAGTGCGACATACCGATCTTGGGCAGCGGGTAGGCATGGCTGCGGCCATCCACGTCGTGGAACAGCACGCCGTCATCCAGCACATCGATGCACGTGGTGAATTCGGTGATCCAGCGTGCGCCCAGGCTGGCGCTGTCGAGGGCATCGAGGCGCGAATGATAGGTACGCGTCCACACGATCGGAAACGGCCCCGGCAGGCTGAAGTCGGTGTGCTGAAGCGTCTCGCTACCCGAGGCGAAGTTGATGCGGTTGCACGTGCTGGTGGGCGCGCCATTCTTGCACTGGTTGGCCTCCAGGCTCGCCGGGCTCTGCATCTTCTGCGTTTCGACCTTACCGTCGGCAGCCTGGTGCTGGGCCGTGCTGATGGCTGCGGTCTTGACGTTGGCCACCACAACCTGGGGGTTGCGCGTGCGCCATTGCTCTACGCTGCTGGCCAGCTTCATGCGCAGGCCTTCAATGGAGCAAGGGCGGCCGGGATCGGAAAGTTCAAGGATTTCAGCACGCACCTGTGGCGCCAGTTCCCGCAGGCGCGCAATCTGCGCCAGTAGGCCAGCTTTGCCCTCGTCCCCCAGTGCAACGCTGACAGCAGCACTGGTCATGCCTTTGCCGGCCGCCTTGTAGGCATCAAAGGCTGCCCGGAGATAGTTGTCGATGCTCGCCGTCGGGTCGTGGACAAGCCGGCTTCCAGCTGGCGCCGAGACCGGGCTGGCCACACCCACAGCAGTGCCGGCAACCAAAGCACCGAGGCCTGAGGCGATGTCGAGAATGATCTGTTCGCCCAGGATTGCTGCCTGGGCCAACGCCTCCTTGAGATTGCCCTGGGACTGCTCGACGAAGTCATCCAGGCTACCGACGATGTCAGCATTCAAGTGGCCCGCCATCAGCTCCATCAGCGCATCACCCAGCGCCCGCTTGCCCTCCTGGCGCACGATGAACAGCATCGGGCGCAAGGCCATGCGTGCTGCGGTCATGCTCGCAGGGGAAGCCACCAGACCGATCAGGTTGAGCCCGAAGCTCGCGCAATCAAAGGGCTCAGGTACGTTGCTGCGCGCCAGCGCGACAACATCCCCCAGCGCGTCGACCAAGGCAATGATATTGCCTGCCATGGGCACACTGCCGGCGACACCGCTGATGCGCTCAAGGGTGGCAAAACTGGCACTGACCTCACGTAGCCAGGCATCGAAGACCACGGCGCCACGACCAACGTCCTCTATCTGGATTTCGCGAAGCGGGGTGATGGCTACCTGCGAGGCGCGGGAGTGGTCGTCGCAAGCGTAGGTATGTTCAGTCATGAGATCAGTTCACCTGGCAGCAAATCGGTAACAGTGTTCAGGCTGTGAGCCTTGAGTTCAGCCAGCTTGGGTACTGGCAACCTTGGCAGGCCGGCCAGGCCCGCCGCACTCAGCGCCGCCGAGGCGGCAGGCAGCGTAGAACCGACGGCACTGGAAGCGCTGACCCGCTGTGCCAGCCCACCCATGCCGCCCTGCATTGCGCCCCGCATCTGCTGCATGCCTTGGAGCGCGCTTTGGCCGGTGTTGAGCAAGTCACTGCCGGCCTTTGCTGCATGCATGCCCTTGCCGGCGAGTTGCTTGGCCTCTTCGATCAGGCTGCCGCCAGGATCAGGCTTGAGCTTGTCGAGCATCGCACCGAGCATCGACGGCGTGCCCTCTTCGAAGGCCGACAGGCTCGGCCAGGGCAGGCCCTTGGTAAAACTGCCAAGGCTCCAGGTGTTGACCGTATCGAGACCAAACCTGACCCACGCCGGCCCCGGCGCAACCCCCGACACGGCATTGAACCCCTGGCCATCGAGGCTGCCCTCGAGCACCGTGCCCAGCGCATCGGTCACTTCGTAATCGCCGGCCTGGATGCCCTTGGCATTGGCGTACAGGTTGAACAGCTCCAGGTTGCCCTTGCCCGGTTTGGGCGGCTCGGGAAAGGTCCCGGCCAGGCTCTTGGGCCCCACATGGGCGAAGTTCGCCGCGTGCGCGGTGTACGGCCCGGTGGTCACGTGGGTGATGCCACTGGCGTTGTAGGTGGTGGCACTGCCGCCACCCTGCACCACCAGTTCGGTCTTGGCGGTGAGGGTGATGCGGTCGGCATTGGCAGTGATGTCGAGCTTGGCCAGCAGGTTGATGCTGTTCTTCAGGGCACGGAAGTCGATATCTCCTGATACGGCGATCAGCCGCCAGCCCATGTTCTGCACGAACAACCGCATGCCCTGGCTGGCACTGGCCAGCAGCCGCTTGCCGATCGACAGGCTCGTATGCCCGGTGCTGCTCAACGCCAGGTGTTCACCGGTCGCGACATGCGTCGAGCGCGGCGTGGTCAGGGCGATGCCCGCCGGGCTGGCCAGCACCAGGTGCGGTTCGCTGAACTCGGGAAACTCGTTGGCGCTCTGGTTGGTCGGGCCGCTGCCGACGATGCCCTGGTGCTGCGCATGCAGGGCCTTGGCCACCTCGTCCTGATCGCCCGACTCCTGCGCCTGCACCTCGCGCGCCTGCTGGCCGAAGCCGTCCTGCTGCTCGCTGGCAGTAGCCAGGCGTTCGGCGGTCTCGGGCAGGTCCTTGTGGTGCTTGGCTTCGTGATGGCGCGGCTCGGTGGTCAGCAGCAGGCCCGCCGCCGCGCGCACTGCCCCATGCCGGTCGGTGCGCAGTTCGAAACCCTCCCCCCGCGGCTGGCCGCCCGAGGGGCGCGGATGGGTCAGGTAGCCCAGGTTGATCGCGCTGGCGCCGTGGTCGCTGCGCAACGCGATGCTGATCTCGCTGGTGGTGTCGTCGATGCGCAGCTCGTTGCTGCGGCTGCCCTTGTATTCCTTGCTCTTGACCGTGGCCAGGGTCTTGAAGTCGGGCAACCGGTACGGCGGCAGGTTGGCGCCGTGGTACAGGCAACCGGTGATCAGCGGCTGGTCGGGGTCGCCTTCCAGAAAGGTGATCAGCACCTCCATGCCCACACGCGGCAGCGAGATGGCGCCGAAGCTGCTCTGGCTGGCCCAGTTGGAGGCCACGCGCATCCAGCAGGTGGTCTTGTCGTCCGACTGGCCTTCGCGGTCCCAGAAGAACTGCACCTTGACCCGGCCGTACTCGTCGCAATAGATCTCTTCGCCTTCGGGGCCGGTCACTACCGCACGTTGTGCACCCAGCACTTTGGGCTTGGGATGCCTCAGCGGCGGTCGATACGGCACGTCCCACGGCGTGGCGCAGAAGCGGTTGCGATAGCCCTGGTGGAAGTCGTCCTTGAGGTCGGTGACGTCACTGCTGATCACCTCCTCGAGCACCTGCGGCTGCTTGCCTTCGTGGATGATTTCGGTGAGCAGCCACAGGTCGTTCCACGCCGGGTTGGCGTGTTCGGTCAGGCTCAGAAAATGCCCGCTGACCAGGCTCGGCTGGTCGCTGCGCCCCTCGGCCAGGCGGTAGTCGCTGCGGTGGCGCTCCAAGGCGCGGGTGGCCAGGTGCTTGCCGCGCGCGCGGTCGCTGAAGCGCGCCGGGTAGTCGTAGTCTTCCAGGTCCGGCGCGGCACCGCTGTCGGCGTCGCTTTCAAGCTGGATGCGCGGTTTGGTGAAGTCGTAGTCGCGCCGCGTGGTGCGGCTGGTGCGCGTGGCCAGGCGCAGGCCGAAGCGCTTGATCACCGGCACGTCGGCCACCAGCCCGGTGTCCTGCTGGTAGGCCACCGGGGCCAGCGTGGGGAATACGGTCTGGTCGTCGCCGAACACCAGCGCATGGCCCTGCGGGCTGTGCTGGAAGTGGTAGTGGATGCCCTCCTCCTCGCACAGGCGCTGGATGAAGTGCAGGTCGGACTCGTCGTACT